>RECT01000401.1 GCA_007693875.1 Spirulina sp. DLM2.Bin59 | reverse complement strand
CACCATTAACGCCACCCCATCTCAGGGTATGGCCCCGCGTTGGGGTCTACATTATCGTTAATC
Organism: Spirulina sp. DLM2.Bin59; assembly: GCA_007693875.1. Classification (GTDB taxonomy): domain Bacteria; phylum Cyanobacteriota; class Cyanobacteriia; order Cyanobacteriales; family Spirulinaceae; genus Spirulina. The sequence goes on along the minus strand of RECT01000401.1, from coordinate 4,898 downwards.
CGGTCTGACGCACCCTAAGCATTAATCGTCGGGTGTGTCAGATTGATAACTCAGGACGCAAAAGAGTAGCTTAACGGCTAACGCAGGATCCCTAATTATCGACGGAGTGATTGCTTCTAGATCGACGTAATAGTTGGTTTTGAGTATGATTGAGTTCCATCAATTGAGCTAAGATGATTTCATAATATTGTTGAGGAATGAGACTTAACAGCCCTTTAAGTATCTTGATTTTTGTAGAAATTTTTGTTTCTGGTCTTAATAACCAGGACGACAGATCGCTAGCCAAAGCATCATACTCTTCTGGAGATAAAACGCCTAGTTTTTTGAAAAATTGGGCAGTTTCCAATCCAAAGGCATAGCACCCATGGTTAGCGTATATGCAGAGAGCTTTAAGTGCTTTTTGTCTGGTAATACCACTTCCTCCCTTGGCTCCCAGTTTACAATAGTCACGAAGCCAAATTGCTTCACACCACAATATTTGCTCATTGCTAGAATATCCAGAAAAATTGCTTTTTCTGGATATTCTATGATTTGGATTAATATCGAATAGCTCAAACCCCATTGAACGCATATAGTTTGCTATTTGATCAAATGTGGTTTCTCCAATATAATTTTCAGAAAACCCCGTTTCTGTTTCCACCAAAATACAATTCTTGAGAATTTCTTCTGAAGCTTTCAAAATTGGCAGTTCCAAGCCCTGTGTATCCAATTTTATAGCGTCTATATCTATTCCTTTGAGCTCATCTACATCCTTGAGCGTTAAGGCGGCAATTTCTTCAGTACCTTCAATTTCAAATAGATCTGAAAAGGTAAATCGCCTCAACCAAGAAAGGTTTGGTTTCAGTAAAGACCAACACAATACATTTCGGGTTTTATAAAGTGTATAAGTTGTGCTCTCTCCAGCGATGGCGTAAGGTAAAAACTGATGAGAACAAAATCCACTTGCCTGATTGTTCAGTCGTGAGCATTCTTCTTTATTGGGATCAAAGCCAATCAAGTTGGTTAAATGAGAAATTGGCCGCCAATAATTTGGTACGCTATCACTTGCGCCAAGATCAATAAGGTTAATTCCACCTTCTATATTTTCCAGTGTCAATGTTGAAAGTTTAAACATTTTCTCCCTTTGATAGAATAGTTATTAATTAAGCGAATTAAATTAAACGAATTAAACGACATTTTTCAATTTGATTTTCTGAGGGAAACACAACATCAAATTTGTTTTAAGATATTGACGCGTCCAGGTTATCCCATAATGATCATCCTGTCAAGAATTGCTATGGACTTGCTCATAAAATTGTATTGCACTTTGACAATTTAGCCACAAATTAACAGAGCCTCATGGAGTAATTGGGTGGCTTGGGGAATTCCCAGGGGGCGGGCAAACCAAAAGCCCTGCCCCAGATCACAGCCTAAATTCTGTAACTGCTCCGCCTGTTGAGCACATTCAATGCCCTCGGCCACTACATCCAAACCGAGATGATGGGCGAGGGCAATGATTGTTTGCACGATAATGCTGGAATCGACACTCATGGCACTGACAAAGGAACGGTCAATTTTTAACCCCTGCATGGGGAAGGTATGGAGGCGGCTGAGGGAAGAATAGCCGGTGCCGAAATCATCGATACAGAGTTTAAAGCCTTTGCGGGTGAGTTGTTCGAGGGTATAAAGCGTGAGGGCGGAAGAATCGAGAAAGAGGCTTTCGGTGATTTCGAGCTTGATGGCACTGGGGGGAATGTTGAGTTGGAGGAGGAGAATTTCCAATTGCTTGAAAACATCCCGTTGTTGAAAGTGAATGGCGGCGAGGTTGACGTTGATGGTGATTGAGTTGAGGTCAATGCCTTGGTGGTGCCAACTGTGCCATTGCCGGGCAACGGCTTTGAGCACCCAAGCGTCTAATTGTTGAATCAGTCCGGTTTCTTCGGCGAGGGGGATAAATTGGGTGGGGGAAATGCAGCCCTGTTGGGGGTGGTTCCAGCGAATTAGGGCTTCAAACCCAACGAGTTGACGGGTTTTGAGGGCAATAATGGGCTGATATTGCAGGAAAAATTCGTCCTGTTCTATGCCCCGCCGCAGATCCCCTTCCAGGGTGATCCGCTCTAGGGCTTGCCGTTGCATTTGGGGGGTGAGGGGAACGATGGTGTTGCTGCCGATGCGTTTGGCTTGGTAGAGGGCAATATCGGCATCTCGGAGAATTTCGGTGACGTTCTGGTAGGGGGCAGTGGTGGGGACAATGCCGATACAGGCCCCGATCTGGATGGTGTAGTGATGGAGTTGGAAGGGAAAGCGGAGTTGTTCGATCAGTTGTTTGGCGATCGCCTCTCCATCTTGGCCCTGCACCGGGGTAATCACTAAAAATTCATCCCCCCCCAATCGGCCCACCACGCCGTTTTTGCCGAGGAAGGCTTGTAACCGTTGGGCCACCTGTTGGAGGAGAATGTCGCCGCTGAGATGGCCGAAGCGATCGTTAACGCTTTTGAAGCGATCTAGGTCGAGGAAAAAGGTGGTTTTGGGTTGGCCGGTATGGAGGGCTTCGTTCAGGTGCTGGATTAACCAACTGCGGTTATACAGGCCGGTGAGAAGATCGTGATAGGCTTTGTAGCGGAGTTGGTCGTCCTGCTCCTTGAGGCGCTGGAGGGCTTGAAAGAGGGCTTCGGTGCGTTCTTGCACCCGGCATTCTAGATTACTGTTGAGTTTTTGTAGCTCTCCTTCGATAATGCGGCGAGCGGTGATTTCTTGGCTCAGTTTTTGGTTTTGGGCCTGGAGTTTGAGCTGGAGGGATTGCAGCTTGAGATGGAGTTGCACCCGGCTGAGGACTTCATCCTCTTGGTAGGGTTTGGTGATGTAGTCTACGGCTCCGAGGGCTAGGCCCTGCTGTTTGGTGGCGATCGCCGTCCCTTCCGTTAAAAAAATGACCGGCACATCGGCGGTGCGGACATTTTGCTTCAATTCCCGACAGACTTCAAAGCCAGGTCGCCCCGGCACCATGACATCGAGCAAAATGAGATCGGGGATCACCTGATCTAATTTCTCTAAGGCCGTGACGCCATCAGTGGCCACCAGGACGCGATAACCCGCATCCCGCAATACATTAAAAAGAATTTTGAGATTATTGAGGTTATCCTCAATCACAAAAATCAGGGCCGATGTTTCCGTCTCCATTGCTAACACCACGCTGTTGCAGAGAACCCAAAACCCAGCATAAAAACTTTAAGTGCGTTTGGCTGTGTGCTTCGTCACGATCTCCTCAAAAATTTGCCCATGGGCAAGGTGATCCCACCCCGATCACTGGGTGGGGCGGGGGTGAATGCCGTAAATTCCCGGCCCGGCTCAATCCTGCAGAATGGTTTTGGAGACAATCCGGGTCTTTTTGCGATCGCTCTCGGACAATTCTTCCCCCGATTGTAACTGAGTGGCACTTTTTTGTAATACAGTAGCACCACTATCATCCCCCAATTGTAGAGCCGTTTTAGCCGCAGTTTGCAGCATTGTCGCGGCTCCGGTGCGATCGCCCTCTTGGAGCTTCGTCTCTGCAATTTGGGTTTGGCGATATTTTGCCAAGGCGAGGATCGACTTTTGTACCGTTGGTTCCGGCTGGGGTTGATAGGCGGTTTGGGCCTCAGCATAGACGGGGACACGCTCGGAAAACAGGCCCGTTTGTCCGGTGGCGGGGTCATCATAGCGCACCTGGACGGTGGCGATCGCCGCATTGCCCGGCGGCAGTTGGTGAATGTAAAGGTTTGCTAACACAATCCGCTCTGCGGTCATCAAGTCCCCCAACCGCACCCAGGCAGTATTGCCCTCCTGTTGCACCGTTAACTCCACGGTTTCGGGGGCCACCTGGGCAATGGGCTTCAGCTCCGCCAACCGCACCCCCGGACTCAATTCCAACCCGAGATGGGCATTGGTTAACCCCACGGATTGGGCACGGGTAAAGAGGCGATCGAACGCCGTCCCCGCCTGTTCGGGACTTTCAATGTAGGCCAAGCTGCCGTTGGCTCGGTCAGCGATCGCCTCCAAAACATCCTGATTCCAATGGGCCCCAAACCCCAAGGCATTGACGGTGATGTTGTATTCCGAAGCCAGGTTTGCCAACTTCAAACAGCGGTCATTGTCACCATGCTCATTTTCCCCATCGGTGAGCAGGAAAATTTGCGACGTGCGATCGGGCTTGCCCTTCGCAGTTTCTTCAATCCCCAGTTTCATCCCTTCATCAATGGCGGTGCCACCATCGGGGCCAAGGCGATCAATCCGGGCTTTAATGGCCGCCACATCTTCCACCGGCTGATTCGGGACAAGAACCTTTGCCCGGTGGTCAAAGGCAACGACACTGATGCGATCAGTGGGTTTGAGGCGGTTGATCAAGTTTAAGGCGGCTTGCTTAACCGTGCTCAGGGGTCTACCGTTCATGGAGCCGCTGTGATCGAGGACAAGACAGAGGTTGAGGGGAAGGCTCGCCTGATCAAGGTTTTGGTCGATAAGTGCGCTATCGCGGATTGCCCGAATCGCCATGGACAGTTGCCGTTGACTACTGCTTTGGCGGGCATCAATATGGGGATCGTTGAGTAGGGGGTGCAATCCAACTTTCATAATCTTTGCGGGAGATAACGGCCATCATTCCCTAAGGATAAGCGAGATGCTCCGCCCTTGGCAGTTGCTGAATCATCCCCAGCCCGAATTTAAAGATTGACTGCAGAGACTAACCCACCCCACAGCACCCGCTAGATCAGGGATTATGGCTACAGTACGTCAGGTTTTTGATCGTCTTAAATGCTTCCAGGCCTGTCGGTTTTTAGCCTTGTGATAGTTCCTGGACGCTTGAAATCCAATATGGTCGGCATAACAGGACTGGCCCAAGGAGGGCGACTAAAGTCGCTCCTGTCGTCTTTCATCCCCGCAAT
>RECT01000398.1 GCA_007693875.1 Spirulina sp. DLM2.Bin59 | reverse complement strand
CCTCTTCCTCCTCATCGGTGGCATCATCCTGCTGATCCTCCGGTGGGGGTGGGGGCGGCGGTGGTGGGGCGTTTTCGTCCTCTGGGGGGGTTTGAGCGGCGGTGGAGCGAGGCACAATCACCAATTCAACGGCCTTGCGCAAATCATCGGCCCCCACCGTTTCCCGGCCCTCCAAGGCAGCGGCAGCCTTGGCCACCCGCACCGCAAACAGTTCCGCCCGATGGCCCATCACTTCCCCGCGAATCGCCTCCTCTACCAAGTATTGAATTTGCGCCGGGGTAATCACCACATCCTTGAGATATTCCCGCGCCAGGAGAATATCGGTTTTCATCCCGTCGCTATCGCTGCTGTACTGCTGGGCAAAGGCGGCGGGATCATCGGCGTAGCCCGTCACCTGGCCCACCGCCGTCACCCGCTGATCGAGGGAAAGGACACCATCGGCGGAGAGGGTGATGGCAATGCGATCGAGTAAATGTTCCCGTAGCGGCCCCTCTTCCGGGTTGAACGTGGCGATTAACAGCGGTTGGCAGGGGTGTTCAATGCTGATCCCTTCCCGTTCGATGCGGTTGCAGCCATCGGTGAGGACGGAAAGGAGTTGGTTGCTGATCTGGTCGTCGAGGAGGTTGATTTCGTCGATGTAGAGGACACCGCGATGGGCTTGGGCTAAAAGGCCAGGCTGAAATACTGGCTGGCCTTGGGCCATGGATTGCTCCACATCCACGGAACCGAGGAGGCGATCCTCCGTCACCCCAAGGGGAATCTGGACAAAGGGGGCGGCGATAATTTCCGCAGGTTCTCCCGGTGCGGGGGCGGCGTTGCAGTAGGAGCCGCTGGCAATTTCAATGGGGGGCAACAGGCTATGGATGCCCCGGGCCATGACGGATTTAGCGGTTCCCCTGCGGCCGGCGATCGCCACCCCCCCTAAGCCCGGATCAATGGCAGCAAGCAGCAGGGCCAGCTTAATCGCTTCTTGGCCCACAATGGCGGTGAGGGGGAAGGTGGTTTCGGTGAGGCGTTTGGGGGCAGTGGTGGGCATGGAGGGGAGGGGCAATGGGTACGGTGGCGCGGACTACCAACGGAATCCCCCGTATTTTAAACCATCCCCGGCCCGAGCTAAACCTTTGGCGGCAAAGCGAGGGACTCAAGCACCGCCCGATAGCGTTGGGGATTGATCTCAGCTTTAGCACTGATCATCACCGCCACATTTTCCGGCTCAAGGTTGAGAAAAAACTGCTGCAACTCCGGATCTGAAAGGGGTTGAGGTTCCCAATATTCATGGCAAAGGGGAGCCCAATCTGGGTAATGGCCAGCGGCCTCTTTTAATACTTGATCTACGAAGGTGCCATAGAGGACATATTCAGAAAATTGCCAAGATTGGACAATTGCTTTAATCCAAGACATGCCTAAAGTTTTCTCCACATGGTCACAAAGCTTGATGACATTATCCTGCCTCCAGGTAATAATATTGCCAATGAAATTAGGGTGACTTTTTTTCGTTTCAAAGGGAGGTAAACCCAATAACTGATGGGCATTAACAAACCAAGGCGTAAAGATTGGGTTAGAATAGCTTGGTACTCGAAATAAGCGAATTTTCTCGTCGTTTACAAAGACTTTAAAATCAAAGGGACGAATAAAAAAAACATCGGAATCCACAAAAACAAACACATCTTTCGGCAAGGTTTTTGCTGCCATGATTTTCACAATTTGCTGCAACAGCCAATTGCGAATTGGCGGGCTTTTCAGGCTAAACCAGGTTTTTTTGATCATGGGCATCCGAAAAATCCACCAAGGCAAGAGGGATTCTACCGTGATGATTTCGGTATTGTGGTTTTCTAGGGTTTGGAAGAGTGGTAAATCCCGTTGATCGACAATAATGTAATGGGTGAAGGGTTCAGCAATATATTGCTGAACCGTAGTTGCCAACAGTTGACAGCGTTCAAAATCCGGGGCGTAACTGAGGGTGATAATGCCAAACTGAGGAGTTTTCATGGGGCTACTGGGGGGAGGGCCCGATCAACCGGGGTTGGTGGCAACCGAAGCCTGGGCAACATGGGTGAGGAATGCCCCAACGCGGCACTGGTAAGACTCACCGCCGATTTCAGGTACATGGTTGTGATCACCATCGGGGAGAAAATAGAGATCTTTGTAGGGGCTTTGGGCGACTTGGTAGAGGCGATCGCTCATCCAGGCCGGAACCCGGCGATCGGCTTCTCCATGGATAAAGAATAGGGGCATAGGCAAGGAGGGAACTTTGCTCAGGGAGTCAAAGGACTGACGTAGGATCAAGTCTATGGGTAAAAGCTTGTAAACACCATCATGATCTGCCATATCTCGCAAATTGGTGAAAGATCCCTGGATGATCAGGGCGGCGATATCGGGATTCTGGGCTGCGAGTTCGATGGCGATCGCCCCCCCCATGGAATGGCCAAAGACAATCACCTGATCCAGGCCATAGCCCCGCTCCGTCGTCAGGTAATCTAAACCCACCTGAGCATCTTGGTAAACCTGGGTTTCCGTGGGGAAGGGGCCCACACTCTGGCCATAGCCGCGATAGTCGATCAGGAAAACATGATAGCCGAGGCGGTGAAACACCTGGGCTTGGGCCAAGTTCGCCCCCATATTAAAACCATTGCCATGGAGGAGGTAAACCACCTGGGTTGCCCCTGGGGCGGGAATCCACCAACCGTGGAGGCGATTCGCGTCAGCGTCGCTGTCCTCCGCCGTATCTGGCAGATCCAACCAAACCGTTTCGTAGGGCATTTGGTATTGATCCGGAAAATAGCGAATGCGGCGGGAGGGAAAGAAAGTCAGCCGGTTTTGCCACCGCCAGAGGAGCAAACAGAGCAGGGCATAGATGCCGATGCCTAAGCATAAACCCGTAGTGACACTGGTTAACATGGTTAGAATAGGGGGATGAGGGGTCTGATCCATCATTGTGCCGGATTAGGTTCTGTGGCCTGTAGCAAATGTGGCGATCTTAGGAGCCACACAGCAGCCAAGCCATTTTTCCCAAGGCGGGGACGATCTATCTATCCGTTGCCTAGATGGCATCAATCCCACGATCACAGCCAAGGCACAGCTCCCCAGGGACAATGACGATGAAGGCGGCAGTTGTGACAATTGGTAAATTGTCCACCTCTGTGGCAACTTCTTCACCGGATGCTTCGTCCCGTTCCAATGGCCCATTGTGCCCCTCCAGTCAAAATTTGGGCTGGCGTGGCAGATCGCACGAGATTAACCATACTCAAGGTTTATTGAGGTGAAGGGATGGCAGTAGAGGGTTTACAAGGACAATATCGCCTGTTGGAACTGGTCGCTGAGGATGCCTTCGGCCAGACATTTCGAGGGGAGGATCTCAGCCAGCCGCCACAACCCTGCTGGATTCAACGGGTAGAAGGAGGGGCGATCGCCCCCACCCTCACCTATACAGAAACCCTCGCCACCTTGGAGAAATTGCCCTTGGATTGGGCGATTCAACCCCTAACCGCTGCCTGCGTTGAAAATGAAGCGGTTTATTGGATTTATGCCGGGGCCCCTGGGCATTACCTCAGTCAAACCCTCACCGCAGGGGAAAAACTGACCGAAGACCAAGCGGTGCAACTCCTTAAAAATATCCTCCCCACCCTCGGCAGTCTCCATGAGCAGGGCATCATCCACGGCAATTTACAGCCCCAAAGTCTTTTTTATGATCACAGCCAAGACCAATGGTACTTGAGCCATTTTGGGGCCCTCTATCAGGATTTGCTCCCCATTGCCCAAGGACAAGGGGCAAAACATCGGATCGCCCCCATCGCCCAATCCGGTTATCTCCCCCCGGATACCATCGTCCCCCAGACCGTAGAAGGGGATCTCTACAGTCTAGGGGTCACGATCATTCATGGCGTGACTGGCATTGCCCCCGCTGACCTCACCCCACAATGGCGCAACAATGCCCCCGTGAGCGAACGTCTCGCCAACCTCCTCAACCTCCTGATCACCCAATACTTTTCCTCTGCCCCAGAACTATTTGAATGGCTGACCATGGCCGCCAAAAATAGCCAAGGTCGGGATAGTCAGGGCCGCCAGAGTCAGGTGCCATCCCCCATCAGTACCGGTATTGTCGATGACGAAGACCTCAAGCTGGAGAGCAAAGTCAAAACCACGGATGCGAATTATCTAGCCCATCGTTACCGTATTCTCCGTCCCCTCAGTCGTGGCGGGTTTGGGGAAACCTATCTTGCCATTGATGAACAGTTCCCCGGTCAGCCTACCTGTATTGTTAAAAAACTCAAGCTCAAAAACCACACGAAAAAAACCTACGAGATCGCTAAACATCTCTTCCAACGAGAAGCGGAGGTGTTGAGTCGTTTGGGGCAACATGATCAGATTCCTCAACTGTTGGCCCACTTCACCCAAAATCAGGAATTTTATCTGGTTCAGGAATACATTGAAGGCCATGATCTTGAAACAGAGTTGCCCCTAGGGAAGAAATGGCCTGAGTTTGAGGTGCGGCAATTGTTGCAAGAATTGCTGGAAGTTTTGGTGGTGATTCATCGAGAAGGGGTCATCCATCGGGATCTCAAACCTGCCAACATTCGCCGTCGGGATCAGGATGGCAAGTTAGTTTTAATTGATTTTGGGGCTGTTAAGCAGGTTAGTAAGCAAACTTCCCTAGATGGTAAAACCAAGGTGACGGTTTCCATTGGGACGGTGGGGTATGCTCCCAGTGAGCAGACCCAGGGGCGGCCGAAGTTGAGTAGTGATGTGTATGCGGTGGGGATGATTGCGCTCCAAGCTTTAACGGGCAAGGATCCTGAACATATTCCCGAAGATCCCCAAACCGGTGAATTGCAATGGCGGGACTTGGTGGCGGTGAGTCCTCATTTTGCCCAGTTTTTGGATCGCATGGTGCGGTACGATTTCCGCCAACGGTTTGAATCGGCGATGCAAGCCCTGTCTGCGCTCCATGGGATAGATCGTCCCGT
>RECT01000220.1 GCA_007693875.1 Spirulina sp. DLM2.Bin59 | reverse complement strand
AATAAAATGGGGCCATGACGGTGTGAAGATTCCGTTAAATCTGACGGGTGGGCGTTGATTAGGAATAAATGTATTATTCTATGGGGGCAGTAGGGGGGATTGGTTCGATGTTCTGGGCTACGGTGGGGAGGGGAACGGTGGTGAAATAATGGTGGCGGAATTGGGCCTCGGCGATCGCCCCCCACAATTGCCCCACCACCCCATCGGCATCGGGCTGACTTTCCCCATAGCCGCAAATTTTGACCCAATCTGCGCCGCTTTCCAGGACAAACCCCATGGCGGCTAAGGCTGCTAAACTGAGATCCAATTGCTGAGAATTAACCTGTAACTGGGTTTGGAGGTGCGATCGCCCCACCCTTTCCCCACGGGTTTGTAAGGTCTGCGCCATCGCAATTAACTGCTCTAAATACTGGGTAGGATCGGGGAGGTTGGGGGCATGGTAGGCGAGGGCGAGGGGTTGGGCTTGGGCGATCGCCTTTTGGAATCCCTGCTGTACTTCTTCCCAACCCACGGGACAATCCTGCAATGCATAGGCCAGGGGGGGATCGACGGGCCGAGCCTGTCGCCAATCAAGGATCGGGGTTGCTGTGGGTTGGGGGGATTGCGTTCCTGCTAAATGCAGATCGATTAACCGCACCTCATAGCGTTTTTCGTGGGGGTTAGAATCCAATTCCACCACCGCATCATAGGTAAGATCTGGGCTAATTTCATCCCGATAATGTCCCCACCACACCCCCGGAAATCCTTGGGGGTGACTGGCATCGTAGAGAGAAAACTCGGTTTTAATATATTTGATTTTATTGCCTTTGCGATCTTCGATATTCTTGTTTGCTATATTGCGAAACTGACAATTTTTGATCAGCAATAATGGCGCAGGATTGCCCATGCCACAGGGTTCTAAAAATTTTAATTCTGTAAATAATGCGCCGCCTAAATCTGCTACTGTTACAGATAAATCAATCTTAACCACGGGACGTAATTGGCTCGGATCCGGCAACTGACGGCGTAAAGCCTGATTAATACCTTCAATAAATAGGGGTAAATTTTCCTGCTTTAAACTCAATCCTGCTGCAAAGGGATGGCCGCCAAACCGGTACAGTAAATCCTGTTGACTGAGTACCAATTCATAGAGATCAATGCCATGGGTGGAGCGGGCGGAACCCCGCGCATAGCCATCGGCTCCTAGGTTGAGTAAAATTGTCGGTCGGCCATAGTTTTGGGCTACCTGGCCCGCGACTAAACCCAGCACTCCCCCTGACCATTGGGGATCGCCTAAAACAATCACATTGGTGGTGGATAAATCGAGGGTGGCGATCTGGGTTTCTACTGCCTTGAGGGTGTTTTTTTGTAATTCCTTGCGGCGGGTATTGGCCAGTTCCGTTTGTTCGGCTAATTTTTGGCAATGGGGGCGATCGCGGCTCGTGAGCAACTCCACACAAAACCGCGCATCCCCCTGAATCCGGCTCACGGCATTGATCCGGGGGCCAATGCCGAAGGAGATATCGGTGGGGCGATCGCCCCCCCGTTTACACAGACTCAACAACTGAGCCACACCGGGACGGGTGGCGGTGCGGGGTTCGCTCTGGCGTTTTAACTGCTCAAGGCCCATCTGAGCCAGATAGCGGCAATCCCCTTGGAGGGCAACGAGATCGGCAATCAAACCAATGGCGACCAGATCCAGAAGTTCGGTAACGGGTTGGGTGGCAACATCGGGGAGGGTGAGGTAGAGGGCTTCGATCAGTTTGTAAGCCACCGCTACGCCGGAGAGGTGATAGAGGGGGTGATCGGTGGGGAAGTAGCGGGGATTGACGATGGCCGTCACGGGGGGGCGATGGGGCGGGAGGGTGTGGTGGTCGGTGATGATGAAATCTAACCCCCTGGCTCGGCCGTGGTCGATTTCTGCCAAGTTGGTGCTGCCGGTGTCGCAGGTGATGATCAGTGTAAATCCGGCTTGGGCGAGGCGATCGAGGCCGGGGCAGTTGAGGCCGTGGGATTCCCGTTCCCGGTTGGGGATGGTGTAGGTGAGTTGTTCCGGGGGAAAGAATTGCCCTAGTCCTTCCCAAAGGACGCTGGTGGCGGTGAGGCCATCGGCATCGAAATCCCCCCAAATGGCGATTTTTTCCTGGCGATCGCGGGCCATTCTCAAGCGTTCCATGGCCTGTTCCATTTCTACCCCAAAGGCAAAGGGGCTGGCGGGGGTATAGGCTTGGGGATTGAGGAAGGTTTCGAGGTGGTGTATTGTCCGGATGCCCCGTTGCCAGAGGAGTTGGGCGACAAATTCCCCCTGGGCTGTGGGGACTTCGGTTTGGACATGGCGGGCAACGGCGGCTAAAAAGTCGGGTTCTAGTTCAATGGGGGGGGCGATTTGCCATTGGGCTTCCATGGATTTTTAAGAATGACGGTTATATGAGTAGGGGCGAAAAATTTTTCGCCCCCATCATGATTTGCTGAAGGATTAAACTTGATGGATTTTAATTATGCTCTTGTTGTTGTTTGAGCGGTTTTCCTGAAGCAAGGCGATCGCTCTTGAGGGGGGGCGTTAAAGCCGTAGCGTTGGAGGATGGCGCGAATATTATGTTTGTTGACGGGTTCACCGAAAGCAGTGGAGAGGGTTTGCCAAAGTTTGTAACTGGTGTCTTTAATATGTCCAGTGGTGCAGCCGTATGTTTGGGCGATGGTGGCGTACCGTTGACCGTTGATCACGCCTTTCAGGATGGCGGCTTGGATGTCGGTGAGGTGTTTGCCGGTTTGCTGCTGGACGATGTGATCAATGGGGTGAAGGATACTTTGCCAATCCATATTGAATCAACCTACTTGTTGAAGTTTGCCCGACATTTTCCGCCAAAATCCGACTTTTTGGGAAAATGATCATAATTTCTTTATGAAACTTTGCTTAAATCCGTCTTTTTCCGACTTTTTTCGGCTTGACGGGAAAGAATTGGCCGTTCAAGCTGGTGGGTAGGGTTTTGGGGAGGATCGTCTAGGGTCGGGTTGATGTCCAGTGTTTTGGGGGTTAGCGGTATGGATGAGGTGGTTCGGAAGGTTGCGGCTCTAGGGTTGCCGGGGATCATCCTGGTGGTGACGATGGCGACGACGGGTTTAGCGGGGGCGGCGGCGATTACGGCGGCGTTGGCTTTTCTGGGGCCGGGGGGGATATTGGGGGGAATTGCCCTCTTGGGGGTGACGGGTTTAATCACGGATGCCCTGGCAAAGGTAGGCATTGAGCAGTTTTTGCTGAATATCTATCAATATCGCTCCAAAACGGAGGGGCGATCGGCTTTGCTCAAGGAAATTGATCGGTTGCCCATTTCCAAGGATTTGGTGCGATCGCTCAAGGATCAGTTGTAAAATTACTAACACAGTGGAGAAACACCATGAAAAATTTTTACCAGCACAAGCTGAACTCAAATTAGCACTTTGGCAAGCAAATGCTAATGGTATGAAACTGTTTTATTAGATGAGTAATTTATTTGCTTAGTATGGGAGCCATGAGATAATGCCAGTAGGACAAAATTTTTCAGAGCAACTCAATAAAGTTAGAGTTCAGAAAAAAATCATAACAAGAACAGTGGGTGATATAGTTTCAGATTTTCAAAGTGCAAAAATTGTTATTCCTGCATACCAAAGAAGTTTTGTTTGGCCAATTGATAAACAAAATAGATTTATTGAATCAATTTTCATGGATGTCCCAATTCCTCCATTGTTTTTTCTTGAAAAGTTTGATGAAGAAAAAGAACTAATTGTTTATGAAATTATCGATGGTGTTCAAAGGTTATCAACATTATGTCATTTTATCAATGGACAACTAAAACCATCTGGTTTAGAAAATTTACCAGATTTGAATCAAGCAAAATTTCAAACCTTACCGGCTAACATAAGTCAGACTTTTTTCACGCGAGAACTAACAAGTGTTATTATTGAGAGTGGCACAAATCCAGCCATTCAGTTTGAAGTTTTTGGGCGTCTCAATATGGGATCAGTTTCTCTCAATGCACAAGAACTTAGAAACTGTATGTTTCATGGAGATTTTAACGATTTCCTCAAAGATTTGAATAAGTACCAAATTTATCGAGAACTATTAGACCCATTTCCACGACTGAAGCCAGCAAAAGAAGGAAAACCTGATCAAAATAGAATGTTCGATGTAGAATTAATCTTGCGATTTTTTACACTACATGACCTTTACAATCAAGAAACGAAACAGTATCCAGAACCAAAAGGTGAAACATTAAATGAGTACATGAGGAAGAGAATTTCAGGTGATTTGTCGCTATCGGATCTAGAACAACTAGATGCATTATTTTTGAAATCTCTGAGTATTGTCAAAATGGTTTTCAGAGAAAACCATTTTAAAAACTTTAGCATTAACACAACAAAATGCCGAGCAACTTTCTCAAAGCAGCTTAATGCAGCAGTTTTCGATGTGCAAATGCTTGGATTCATAGAATATGATATCAGTGAAATTGAAGGCAAATCCGAAGTTCTTTATGACACTTTTATTGATTTGTGTTCCTTTGATCGCGATTTTTCTGACGCACTTACTAAGGCTACAAATCATAGAATTAATGAAAGAATTCGCATGTGGAAACAAGCAATTCAGTCGATCATGGACAATTATGATTTTCACTCAAAAAGTTTTCTGAAAAAGAAGAAACTTTTTGAGAATTCACCTTTTTGTAAAAACTCAGGAGAAAAAATTGCTACATTTGAAGAATGCGATTACGATGATGGAGAAATTTATCATAAATGCAACTCGCCTAAACTGGAAAAACGTCCAATATCAAGACCATCAGTAAATTCTGCTGTCTACATCAGTTTTGAAGGAGAAATTTTAGAATATCAAAACATTAGAGATTTTGCAGGATTTTTGATAGACTATGTCTCAGAAAAAATTTTGGCATCAAATGATATACATGATATCCAAAGACTACAGTCACTTGATTTTATTGGCACTCAAGATGAGTTACTGTCCCAAGTAAGATCTGATAGAAAA
>RECT01000397.1 GCA_007693875.1 Spirulina sp. DLM2.Bin59 | reverse complement strand
CCACCCCAGGGGGAGCGACAAATTCAGAAGGATTTGCAGTTGCAGGGGTAGGCATTTCCTGTAGAGCACGACGGAGGGTTTGTAACAGGGCCTGGGCACTGTGGGGCCGGTCATTAATTTTTTGCGCCAACATCCCTTGCAGCAACGTCAGGAGCACCGGATCCTCCACCGCCACCTCCTCCCACCGCCATTGCCCCTGATCCGGATTAAAAAGCGCCAGGGGTTCTTGCCCCGTCAAGGCCATCAGCACCGTTGCCCCCAAAGCATAGAGATCGGTATAGGTGTAAACAATCCCCTTCTGTACCTGTTCCGGCGGAGCATAGCCCAACTGTCCCACCCGGGGAAAATCTGCCGTTGTTGCCAAAGTCGTCACATCCTGCCGCTCCGTCCAAAGGGTCGTCATCCCCTGTAGCAACCCGCCAAACTCAATCAACACCAAGCGGGCATCCTGTCGCCGCCACAGAATCGTATCCGGGGAAAGGTTACGATGGATGACACCATGGTTGTGGAGATAATCCAACACCGGCAGGAGTTGCTGGAGCAACCGCATTGCTTCGAGGGCGGTGAGGGGGCGGTTTTCCTGTTGCCGACGTTCCAACACCTGACGGAGCGTCATCCCCTCCACAAAGGTGCGCACCACACAAAAACTGAGGGACTGCTCCCGTTGCAGTTCAAAAAAATCGTGAAATTGAGGAATCTGGGGATGATGGAGGCGTCGTAAAAACTCGACCTCCGGCGTGAGGATTTCCCGGGCCCGGCTGATCAGGCGGGGATCTTGGCTGGGAAGCTTCAGTTCTTGAAGAATGCGGGATTGATGATCTTGGTTGAGATCTTCAACCAGGGCGGTGGAGCCAAAGGCATTTTGTCGCAAAACGCGAATAATGCGATAGCGATCGCCCAGAATTTCATCCAACTGAACAGAACTCACCATAGATTTCAGGCAGGCTTTTTCTTAATTGTGACGTAAGCTTAATCCGCTCTGGCCGTTAAGGATCAGACTGAACAGCTTGTGGTTTTGCTCCCGGAAGGCTGCCTCAAATTTGCTTTATCATGGATGGGGCCAAGTAGCATGGAGACAAAATGGCCAACCGTGATGTTCCGGTAGATGTCTGGCTTAAAGACAACCTTACGCCCTGGGATGTTTACGACCATGGCGTTAGCCGTATCTTATTACATCAACAGACCAATTTTCAGGAAATGATGCTGGTGGAAACGGGAGCCTACGGCAGAGCACTGGTTTTAGACGGCAAATGGCAATCCTGTACCGGGGATGAATTTTTATACCACGAACCGCTAGTGCAACCGGCCCTAATTTGTCATCAAAACCCCAAAAATGTCCTAGTGCTGGGGGGCGGCGAAGGGGCAACGGTGCGGGAAATCCTCCGGTGGCATACCGTTGAACGGGTGGTGATGGTGGATATTGATGGGGCGGTGGTGGCGGCCTGTCGGGAGTGGTTGCCGGAGATGCACGGCGGGGCCTTTGATGACCCTCGTTTAGAGTTGGTGATTGGTGATGCCTTGAACTATGTAGCCCAAGCCCAACGGGAATGGGATGTGATTATTTCGGATCTGTCCGATCCCATTGAATCCGGCCCCTCATTCACGCTGTTTACCCAAGAATTTTTTAGCGACCTGCGGGGCCTGTTGCGGCCGGGGGGGTTGTTGGTGGTGCAAGCGGGGTCGGTGGCCATCGCCGCCCTCACCCTCCATGCTCGCCTTGCCAAAACCCTGCAAACCCTGTTTCCCCATGTGGTGTCCTACTGCGCCACCATTCCCACGTTTGGGGAACCCTGGGGCTTTCTGCTCTGCGGGGAGCAGCCGATGGATTGCCGCCCTGACCCGGTGGCGGTGGATCAGCTTCTGGCTGATCGCACCCAGGGAGGATTGAAAGCCATGGATGGGATCACGCTCTTGGGGATGTTGCAAACCCCCCGTTATATTCGCGAGGCGATCGCCCAAGAGCAGCAAATCTACACCATCACTCACCCGCCGCAACTCTGAGCCCTTCAGGACACAGGAGAACGGGCGGGGAAGGCAGGCGATCGCATCGCAAAGGAATAGAGCTTATGTCCCAAAAAGCTCAACAGGGAAACTGCCGCTGCACTGATCAACCGGCTCACAATGGGACTGAGGGCCAGATCATTAATCAACAATTTGAACAGCCCCAAATTGGCCAGCAAACCATTCAACGCCACAATTGAAAAAATCCCATATTGCAGCAGCCAATTATCCCAAAACACTTTAAAGACAAATTGACGACTGAGGGTAAAGTTAACCGTCATCCCCACCAAATAACTCAGGGTTAAAGCCGTCACATTCCACCACCCCATCTGAATCAAGAGGCCAAATAGGGTGACATCAAAAACAGTTGCGGATCCCCCTGTGAGTAAATATTTGCCAAACTGCTGTACCCATTCAATGGCCCGATGGCGACGGGATTTGCGGTGTTCGGCAGCGGTGGTGGCGGCATCGGCTTTGGCTTCTTCAACGTATTCCCGATCAGAATTGACATCCCAAAGATCATGGCGACCGGGGTTAAACACATTCTCAGCGGCGAGGATGCCCATCAGGAGGCTATGATCTTGGTTGTTGTATTTAAAGGAGCCGTAGCGGCCAATTAGTTGTAAATTTTCAATGCCTTGGGTATAGGTTTGAATCGCACTTAATGCCCCTTGGTAATCACCAGCATAGATGGGGTAGGTGCGGGGTAGTTTTACGACAAAACCACTGGCAATGGGTTCTTGTTTGAGGAGACCGATGTGCCGCAGATCCTGCTCGGCCATGGCGATCAATTCCGCTTCTGAGGCTGTCCAAAGGCGATCGCCCAAATCCGCCCAATATTCACAACACAGCGGCGTTTGGTGATCATTGGCCAGCATATCCTGAGACCAGTTGGCAAAGTTTGTCACCCGCCCCAGTTGTACCCCTGGCTCATTGATATAGAGCCAGTTATCGGGGAAGAGGCGATCGCCCTCCACCATTAAATATACCAGGACAGTATTACGGAATTTGAGGGAGCGGGCATAGTCCTGCACCGGCTCCGGGGGAGCAGGGTGAATCATTTTGGTGAGCAGGAGCGTCAGGGGAATGGAGGAAATCACCCCCCCACAATCCACCACCGACTCCTCCCCCGTGAGGCGATCTTTTAAGACCACCTGTTTTGCCTGATCACCCTCTAGCTCCACCCCTACCACCTCAGTATTGAGCAACACCGGACAGTCCCAGGCTTCGAGGCGATCGCGAATCCGCTCATACAACTGCCCCGACCCCAAACGGGGAAACTGGAACTGATTGATCATGTTCTTGACTTTGCCATCATTGCCCAATAGCGCGGTTTTCATCGCCTTGAGCAGGGAAAGGCTTTTAATCCGCTGGGCTGCCCAATCTGCACTAATTTCCGTACAGGGAATTCCCCACAGCTTTTCTGTATAGGCCTCAAAAAAAATCTCATAAAGCCGTTTCCCGAAGTGGGTTTCCATCCACTCAGCAAAATTTTCAGGATGACGGTTCGGAAATAAGCGACTTTGAAAATAGGAAAAAATAATCCGGGCACTTTCCACCAATCCTAAGGTTTTCAGTGTTTCCACGGCTTGAATGGGATAATTAAAGTATTTTCGCTGATAATAAATCCGCGTGAGGCGATCAACCGTCACCTGTTCCGCCCCCAGGACTTCATCCCACAACCGCAGCACTGGGGCAAGCTTGGTATAGAAGCGGTGGGGGCCATAGTCAAGAATAAAACCTTGGTATTCAATACTTTTGGCTAATCCCCCCACCCGTTGATCCCGCTCCACCACAACAACGGGTTGCCCTTCTTTGGCCAATGTGTAGGCAGCGGCCAATCCTGCTGGTCCTGCGCCCAGGATATAAATGGGAAGAGGAGAGACTGGTTGATTCATGATTAAAGAGAGTGACCTGAGAGACGACTGCTTATTTTGTTAAGTTTCGTTAATCATAACCACAGTTTTCCAAAAAACAAGGTTGGGATTCCGAAGCTAAAGTATTCTACAAGGGCTATCCTGTCCCTTACGGATAGGAGCAAAAATTAATTTATAGCAGTAAGCGAGGGGGGTTAGGACATCCCGTAGCAATACCCACCAGGAGACAGTTTTCGATGCATTTCGGAAATCACGCTGTTTATCGCTTCATCAAAATTGGTAAATTAGGAAAGTAGAGTCCTAAATATGGAGATTGTGATGGTGGAATTTTTGGTCACTTGGTTGGTGTCAGCTTTGGCGGTGCTGCTGACGGCTTGGGTGGTGCCGGGATTGACGATCGCCAGCTTCACCGCTGCCCTAATTGCTGCTCCCATTTTTGGCATTGTTAACGCGGTGGTCAAACCACTCCTCGTCCTGTTCACCCTCCCCCTGACAATTTTATCCCTGGGGTTATTTTTATTGGTGGTGAATGCGATCGCCTTTGGTCTCGTCGGGTATATCACCCCTGGCTTCAATGTTTCCGGTTTCTTTCCCGCCCTGTTTGGCTCCTTCGTCCTGTCGATTGTGTCCAGCATCCTCAATAGTCTCCTCAAGGGGGATGATTCTGGCACGATGCTTTAAGGAAATGGGGCAGAATCCCCCCAGTTTTTACAGGGGGGATTGAATGGTCAACCGGACTGTGTAGTCAAAATCCTTGGGTTGACCGCCGTCAATGGTGGGGTTAAACTGCCAGGATTCCAAAATCCGTTTGGCCAATTGCCCCGCCTGGGCCGGTGTTAGGGGGCCGGCCAAGACCCGCGTTTGTTCGACTAAGACCTCCGCTTTGCCGGTGGCATCGATAATCACAACGGCTTCTAAAACTGTTTGGTCTTGGAGGGAAACCCCCAAGGGGATGAGATATTGGGCGATCGCCAAGCGTTTCTGGGCTGTCCTGACTGTCGCCAATTGATCGGGAACATCCCGCTGCACTGTTTGGCCATAGGCATCGGTAAAGCTGGGAATCGTCGGATTGGCAAGGATAGCAACAAATTCCTGGGGAGCTGGGGGATTGGGGTTGGG
>RECT01000393.1 GCA_007693875.1 Spirulina sp. DLM2.Bin59 | reverse complement strand
TGTTCAATGGCACGGGGGTATGTCGTGTCGTAAAATATCCCCAAAATCCACGCATCTCCCTCCTGCTCAAACAACTGCAACGACACCACCCCACAAATTCTCTGGCCATCCTGTCGCCGCAGATGGAGTTCATAATTGGGCAAAAATCGGTATTGCAGCAAAGCCTGTTGGATCACCTGCCAGGCCACCGGGTCAAAATAGTCATCAATACGGCAAGATTGCCCCGGTTCAACACCAAACATCTGTTGAAAATGTTCATTGGCATAGCCCACCCGACAGTCAGCAATCCTGGCCACCACCATCGGCACTGGCATCGCCTCCAGTAAACAGAGAGGGTGTTCAAACCCCCCCACGCCACAGGGAGCAAGCTCATCCCCTAATCCTTCGTCGGCCCGGGGCCGGGAAGCAGGGTCTGGTAAATTGGCAGCAAAATCTGAAGATGGCACAGTTCTCTACCCTAGACCGATGGTGAAGATGCAATGGTGAAAGACGGACAATCAACGCAGAAGCAAGCCGGAAAACTGCGATCGCCCTTACATACCCTGGGCAACATCAATCCGAGCACCGGCCCCCCAATTTGTCCATATCCTACCATCAAACTATCCTTAAGCGCAGAATGTTTCAGCCCAATTAACCCACTAGACAATGCCCGTACCCTCATCCTTCCGTTCCCCTCGCTGGACACCCTATTTATTTCTCTTTCCTGCCCTTTTTATCCTCAGCTTGACCGTATTCTTACCGGCAATCCAAGCCTTTTCCCTCAGCTTCACCCGCTACGGTTATGATCTCACCCAACCCCCCACTTGGATTGGCTGGCAAAACTTTCAACGCCTCAGCCAAGATCCTGTCTTTTGGAAAACCCTAGGGAATACACTGATCTACTTAGTTGGAGTCGTCCCCATTTTGGTAATTTTCCCCCTAGGTTTGGCAATTTTAGTCAATCAAAAACTGCCGGGAATTCACTGGTTTCGCACGGCTTTCTATGCCCCCGTGGTGATCTCAATGGTGGTGGCAGGCATTGCCTGGAATGCCCTCTACGCCTCCAATGGCCTCATTAATCAATTTTTACAATCCCTCGGCTTTGCCCAGGGGATTCCCTGGTTGACCAGCCCCCATTGGTCAATATGGAGTGTAATGGTTGTTACCATTTGGAAAGGATTGGGGTATTACATGGTGATTTATCTCGCCGGACTCCAAGCCATTCCCCCCGATCTCTACGAGGCAGCCGCCCTCGATGGCTCCACCGGTTGGCAAAAACATTGGGATATCACGATCCCCCTAATGCGTCCCTATTGGGTCTTGGTTGCGGTCATCTCCGCCATTTCCGCCACGAAAGTTTTTGAGGAGATCTACATCATGACCCAAGGGGGGCCCCTCAACAGCTCAAAAACCGTCGTCTACTACCTTTATGAGCAAGCCTTTCAAAATCTAGAGATTAGCTATGCTTGCACCATTGGTTTAGTGTTGTTTTTAATCATCTTTAGCCTTTCCCTGTTGAATCTGAGGCTTACCCAGGGTCGTGGCCCGGGGCCAAACCTCCAGCCCTGAGGGGGCAAACCCCACAGCCACAAGCCTAACCGGACAATCCTGCCACCTAGACAGTAAAATTGGTATGATCCCCATCGGACTCCATGGGCGAAGCAATTGCGTGTGAATTAAGGTTCACCATGACTGTAGCCAAGTCACCGGAATTTTCGTTAGAATTGCCGATGTGGTTTCTGCTAATCTTGCTAAGGTATGGTAGTCTAACAGACTACGGTTTCCATTAAACTACCGTAAACATTGACTGAAGGTGTGAGGATAAACAACCATGGCTAAAAACTTTTTGAAGCTGAACCGCGTTAGCCCCGCGTTGCTGGGCTTGGCGATCGCCCTTGCGACTGCAACCGGTGCTGCCGCCCAAACGGCCCCCAATGCTGAAGTATTGGATCAAATCAACCGCTACGGTACCGAAGACAGCAATGGCAGCCTCGGCCAAGGGGTTCCCGGTGCATCTCAGTTCTCGGATGTTTCCCCCAACGACTGGGCGTTCCAAGCCTTAGATGACCTGGTTCGTCGCTATGACTGCCTCAAAGGCTATCCCGACGGTACCTACCGGGGCAGCCGTTCCCTCACCCGCTTCGAGTTTGCCGCCGGTTTAAACGCCTGCCTACAACAAATCGAGCGCTTGATTGCTGCTTCCACCGCTGACTTCGTCACCCGCTCCGATCTGGAAGCCCTTCAACGTCTCATTCAAGAATTTGAAGCCGAATTGGCCACCCTCGGCACCCGCGTCGATGCCCTTGAAGGCCGCGTCGCCTTCCTGGAGGATCACCAATTCTCCACCACCACCAAACTAGCTGGGGAAGCGATCTTCGCCCTCACCAGTGATTTCAGCAGCAACCGCAATGCTACCGGTGTGGTCAACAACATCACCGATGCAGTGTTCGGCAACCGGGTTCGCCTCGAACTGAACACCAGCTTCACCGGTCAAGACCGTTTAGCGACTCGCCTCGCGGCAGGTAACTTGGATGTGCTCCCCACCGTTGGGGCGGCCACCGGTTTTGAGGGGACACAAACCTTCAACAGCCCTGCCAACGGTAATAACGTTGAGCTGGATTGGTTAGCCTACTACTTCCCCTTCCAAAACTCCCGCGCTTATGTGGCGGCCACTGGCGGTGTGTGGGATGATTTCGCCCCCACCCTCAACCCCTATTTTGATGACAATGACGGCGGCAACGGTGCATTGTCCACCTTTGCTTCCCGTAACCCCATCTACCGCATTGGTGGTGGTTCCGGTGCTGCCATCAGCTTAGGCTTTACCCCCATTGAAAGCATCCTTGGCCCCAGTACCCTCACCTTGGGTTACTTGTCCGGTCAAGCTTCCAATCCCGGCCGAGGCCTGTTCAACAGTGACTACGCCATGTTGGGTCAAATCAATGCCAACGTGAGCGAT
The DNA here is from genome assembly GCA_007693875.1 of Spirulina sp. DLM2.Bin59. Taxonomy (GTDB): domain Bacteria; phylum Cyanobacteriota; class Cyanobacteriia; order Cyanobacteriales; family Spirulinaceae; genus Spirulina. The sequence goes on along the minus strand of RECT01000393.1, from coordinate 2,140 downwards.
CGCTTCGGTTTAGGTTTCACCTACGTCCATGCCTACCACTCTGGTGAAAGCTCCATCTTTGGCGCTGGCGGCGGCCCAGAATCTGGTTTAGTGGGAACCGCTTTAGCCAATAACCCCATTGCCGGTGGTGCTCAAACCTTCCGGGCAGCAGGGGCAGATTTTGCTTCCCGAGGCATTGCCAGTAACTCCTATGGCGTTTCCCTTGCCCTCCGTCCCAGTGACAGCATTTCCTTCAGTGGTTTTGCCACCCTCACCCAAGCCCGCCTAATCAGCCGGGGTGATGCGGACATCTGGACCTTTGGGGCTGGCTTGGCTTTCCCCGACTTGGGTAAAGAGGGCAGCGTTCTCGGCCTGTTCGGTGGCGCACAACCCACCCTCCGGGGCATCCGGGGTGTCCACACGGATAACACTGCTTTCCGTAAGGACTTCTCCTGGCACATTGAAGCCTTCTATAAATACCAAATCAGCGACAACATCAGCATCACCCCTGGCGTGGTGTGGTTGACGGATCCCAACCAATCATTGGGTAGCAACAACAGCGCTGTGATCGGCACCCTCCGCACCACCTTCTCCTTCTAGAAGGTCACTGCATCGCTCATGAAAAACCCCCCTGTAACAGGGGGGTTTTTCCGTTCCGGTCGATGACCCTAGTCGTTCTCCCCCCCGGAGATTTGCAGCAACTTATCAACAGAGGCATTGGGTTCTAAAAATGAAAAACGGTGTTGGTAGGCAAGTCGCCCGGTTTGATCCATGAGCAACTGTGCCGGGAGTGGCGCACCCAAGGCCTGGCCAGTGCCATAGAGCCGAAACACATCACAACTGGGATTGCTCAAGAGGGGCATTTTTAGCCCCAAATCCGCCACGACTCGCTGACTTTGGCGGCTGTCGGTGCTGGCAATCATCAGCACCGCAACCCCCTGCTCGGTAAACCGTTCGTACTGTTGATTGAGTTCGACAATATGGGGATAACAGAGGGGGCAGTAATGATTTTCGGTGAAAATGCGGGTAAAGGCCAATAAAACCGGACTTTGGCCGATAAAGCTAGAAAGCTTGACCGTTGTGCGATGGGTGGCATCGGGGAGGAGAAAATCCGGCAATTTTTGGCCCCGTTGCAGCGTGGTTCGAGCTGGGAGGGGGAGGAGATTTTGCCAGAACCGGGGGGCAAATAAACCTTGCAGTTTGAGGGTTTCCATGGGGGATGGCGGGTTAGGAAAAAGCCCCCTCGCCCAGATTGGGAGAGGGGTTTGGGGTGAGGACTATTTACCCAATAGCCAGAAGGGGATGGTTTGGCTGGGGTTCATTTTGAGTCCTTTGACTTCGTTACGAGCGAACACATATTCTTTCGTTTCCCAGAGGGGGATATAGGGGAGATCATCAGCGAGCTTTTGTTGAATTTCGCGGATGATGCCTCGACGGGTTTCGGGGTCGGTTTCGGCCCGTTGGGCTTCGAGGAGTTCATTCATGGCGGCGCTGTAGTAAAAGGAGCCTTGGTTTTGGGCTGCGCCTTCGGTGCAACCCCCCACTTCACTGCCTCGGGTACAACTGAGGAAGGGGTGAAGGTAGTTATCGGGGTCGAGAAAATCAGGATACCAATTCACCAGGGCAGCGGGATAAACTCCCTCGCGAATATTTTTAAAGAAGGAGGCGCCGTCAACGGTGTTGGGTTCAAAGGTGAGGGCCCCGTCGAGTTCTTGCTCTGCTAAAGCTTGGAGGGTTTGGGCCACGAGTAACCGGGGCGTGGAGGCACTGGGGAACCAAATGGGAATGACGGCGGGGTTATTGGCTGTAAATCCCGCTTCATTGAGGATTTCCTTGGCTTTGGCACCATCGGGGTCGCCGTAGTTATTGCGCAGAGCCGGTTCGTAATAATCCTTGAAGGCGGTGGGAATGAGGCTGTAGACGGGTTCGGCTTGCCCTTGGAAGACGCGATCGCTAATCAAGGCCCGATCCACTAAATGGGCGATCGCCTGACGCACGGGCAATTGATCCACAGGAGCCTGATTATGATTCAACACCATATAGTTAACCGCCATACCCGGGGCCTCTAATACCTGCCAATCTCCCCGATTTGCTCCGGTGAGTAAATTGCTGATTTGCTCCGGATCGAGGGATTGATAGGCTAGATCTACAACACCAGTGG
>RECT01000395.1 GCA_007693875.1 Spirulina sp. DLM2.Bin59 | reverse complement strand
AGAAAAATTTTGCCTGATGAGGCTTCCTTCTCCAAACAGATAATACTGCTTCAGCCGCTACTCCTGAAGTAATATCCACAGGTCGAGTATTAGTATCGGAACGTTTACGTCGATAATTAAACCCCAATTGTTGAATATCCATTTCCAATCTTTGCTGACGCTCATCATTGGCACGTAAATCTTTGAGATCTACTGGATTTTGGCTATTAGTGGCGTAGGTAATTCTTTGGACTAGCCCTTCGTTCTCACGGGGTAATTGATAAAGCCGAAGCAGAACATAAGCTTGAGCATTTTGATGAAGCAAATCGGGTTCTCGCAAGGTTTTAGATATGGTCATGCAGGTTTGGCCGCCATTAATAATCTGTAAATTTTCAACACGAACCTGGTAATCGCCATCTTGCAGCGCGTTATAGGAAAAACTATCGCAAGTCAGCGTTACTCCATTGTTGTAAAAGTAAAAATTGTTTTTCTCATCGCTCGTTAAAGTATGACGGATACCCTCATTGACACGATTGCCTTGTAAACCTAAGTAGCGACGAATATTACGTTCTAATAATCGTTCACCGTGGCGGTCAATCAGTGTTGCAATTTCAGTAACAGAAATCCGGCCTACGAGTACCCGGCTAAACTCCATATCTTCAATGATCGCTTTGCCACTGAGCTGCAAAGTATCTGTTACGGGCCTAGAAGCTTGAAGAATTTTGACTAAACGCTCATGGTTAACATGTTCCCATGTAACCTGATCACCAAACCCAGTACGCTGAATCGCTTCCTCAGCAGATGCATTCCACTTCAGCCCATTATTACAAGCTAGCGCTCGAACTTGGGGAATATAACCATCCCGAATCAAGCTGCGAGCTTCTTCCACTTTCGCGAGTAGTCGTTGATTAATATATTCTAGTTTAGCTGCTGGATTAAATAAGTATTGAATTGCGTTAATTAAACTCTCTATGCCTTCCTCAGGAAAATTAGAATTTCCTTCCAGATTATTCTTATACTTTGCTTGAAATAAGCTAACTGTAAACTCACCATCATACTCTTCAGAGATATGCATAGCATCTACTCCAAAGTCGCCCCCTCCTTCAGTTAAGCAATCAAAAGCATCATCACTCTCTAAGTCCAAAATGGTTTGAACACAGAGGTAAACAAATGCCAGAGACTTAAGTTTGTTTTCGTCTCTTATTCGTAACTCTTCGGCGGCCTCTTGGCGAATATTGTTAGCGACTGATGCTAAGCGTTGATCAATAATAGATACGCTGATATCCATGCATTTATTTACCGGGTGTATTCTCAATAGATTATCTGATTTCGCCTAACTATTAATTAGACGGTGACTGGCATCCTAGCCAGTTTTAAGGTTCTGGAAAGCCGAAACCCCTCTGTAAACAATTTTGCGCTGTTATAGCACATGGATATCGAGGTGTCAAAAATTTCTAGATCTAGCATATACAAAACTTCACTTTTGAATGAAAAACCTTTAACGGGTAATGATTTTAGCTTTGTGTAAACCGAATGTTATACAAAATTAAGCGGATATGCACCTTAGCCGAGGATGTCCAGGTGTTGATCGGGGGGTTATCCATTAGACACGATGGATAACCCGACCCGAATTGCCTACACATCGCCGTTGCGGATCGCCGCTGCCAAGGAGAGGATTTCCGTCCAACCTTTTTGGACTTTTTTTGCCGTTAGTTTCAGCGTTGCGATGATTTCTGCATCACTGCATTGGCTTTGTTTCAAGGCCAATAATTGCCGTTGAGGTTCAGCCAGTTGGGTCAGAAAATAGGCCCATTGGATTTCCGTCATGCCTAACCGTTGACCTAAACCAGCATCGAGCCATTGGTGGACAATTTCCCAGTGACTGGTACGGGCGAACTTTTCCACATGGTATTTAAACCGCTGTTGGAGGTAGTCCCGTTGGCGGGGGGTGAGGCTGAGGATTTCGTCAATTTCGGCGGCAGGGAGGTCTTGGAGCTTGAGGGCCAGGTAGTCGGCGCAGTCTTCATGGCCTTGGCTTTGCAGATAGTCAAAGAGGGCATTGACGACCCGATCGCGCTTGGCCGTTTCCCAGGGATCGGGGGTATCCGCCACCATTTGATTGCGCACCTGCTGCACCGCCGCCGAACGATGGCGGGATTCCGCTTCTTCACCCTTGGGAAATTCCACCGCCTGCTCAATATCGACAGCAGTTTCCTTGGGTTGCCGACGGGCAAAGGTTTGGGCCCGGAGGATGATCAACTGTTGGGAATAACCATTGGGGAGCGTGATCCGCCGTTTGGCGTACTGCTCCGTAAAGGCCATATATTCCGCCAACTGGATCGGCGTGCGGGGTTGGTAGTCTTCAGGAACCTCGTTCTCGCGGCGGAAAGCTTTGAGGGATTCCACATAGAAATCTTGTAAGAAATCCTCAATCAGCGTGTACCGTCCCGAAAACCCTAACTGGGCTTGGGTGGGGGCGATGTGGCGATAAACCATCACACTCAAATTGCTGTGCAACTCCACCCGGCCCTGCTTAGACCCTAAACGGTGGTAGGCGAGGCATTTTTTGAGGCGATGTTGCCCCAAATAGAGGAGGTGGGTGTTGATTTCGCCGGATTTTTGGATGCGATCGCTCTTGCTACAGACCCGCTCTACTTCAATGGTGATCCGCTTCACCACAGCCCGCGCCGAACTGGAAACCGTGCCTAAATGTTGGTGGACATCCTCCAATAAAGCCTGCTCCAGGGAAAAGGCCGTGGGCAGTTGTTCCGGATTTTCTCCCGTGGGAGCAGAAACTTGAGAAGGATTGTAGTGGGTGGTTTTGGTTTTGACGTTCATGGTAATGCCCCAGTCGATGGAATTGGATGGGTTGGCGAGGGTTTGGTTGCTCCTCTTCAACACCTTGACTGTAGAATGCGACCCTTTTCCCTAGGGCTGTGGCTGTGTCACAACCTCAAGTTGGTGGCTAATGCCCTTAACTTTGGGCCTCACACCATTGAGCTAAAAATCCCTCAAACCTAGGCCAGACTTGAGGGATAACGCGATCGCCACCTAGGCGCACCAACCCCCCATTGGGGGCTAGATCTTGACCAATTGAAAAATTGGTAGCAAGGGGCGAAGTTCTCCGCGTGGGAGACCCGTGATCCTGAGGCGGGTTTTTTTTAGCCAGCATCTCCCTCCACGAGCCAATCTTGGAGGGCATCGATCCCCCGCCCAGCGCGAACCAGTTGGGGGCGATCGCCCGTCAGATCCACAATCGTCGAAGTCTGAAACCCCAACTCAAAGCCGGTATCAATGATGATGTCCACTAAAGGGTCAAGGGCATCAAACAGACGCATCCGCTCAATCCCCCAAACCGGCAACTCCCCTTCGTTGTCATCCATTGGCACATAGGCAGAGGTGGAAATAATCGGGTTGCCCAGACCCGCCAGGAGCGCATCGCAAATGCGCTGGTCGGGAACGCGAATGCCGGTGGTTTTCCGCTTCGGATTCATCACCACGCGGGGAACCAACTTGGTGGCGGGGAGCAGAAAGGTGTAAGGCCCGGGGATTAAACATCGCATGATTCGATAGGCTTGGTCAGAAACAGCAGCATAGGCAGCGATGTTAGAGAGGGAGGAACAGAGGAAGGTTAGGGGCTTATCGTTAGCCATGCGTTTCAACTGTCGCACCCGCTTCACAGCAGCCGGAGCGTTGAGGTCGCAACCGATGGCATAAACGGTGTCTGTGGGGTACAGCATCACAGCTCCGCCACGCAAAGCTTTAACTATCGTCTCTATTCTTTGGGTTTGGGGGTTATCCGGATGGATTGAATATAGGGTAGCCATGGGTTTAGCAATCAGGAGAGGAAACAGGTTCAGTTGCGCTTAAACTGTAGGGGCGAAAAATCTTTCACCCCTACCGAAAATTTTTCGCCCCTACCAATGGTTCGTAATTATCGGGGTAACGTTGATATGGCCACAATCGCCTATTTTGATTGTCCGACAGGGATTGCAGGGGATATGTGCCTAGGGGCGTTGGTGGATTTGGGCGTTCCCCTAGGTTACTTGATTGAGCAACTGCAAGGCTTGGGGATTGGGGATGAGTTTACGTTACGGGCCCACCCCCTCGACCATCAGGGCCAGCGCGGCATCAAGGTTGAGGTAGATCTCAAGGCGGATCATCACCCCCACCATCGCCATTTGCCCCAAATTCGCCAACAGATTGCCGAGGCAAACTTACCCGCCACCGTGACCACCCAAGCCATCCAAGTGTTTGAGGCCCTGGCCATTGCCGAGGGAGCCGTTCATGGTCTGCCGCCGGAAGCGGTGCATTTCCATGAGGTGGGGGCGGTGGATGCCTTGGTGGATATTGTCGGCACTTGTTTGGGGTTACATTGGCTCGGGGTGGAGCAGGTTTATTGCTCGGCTTTGCCCACTGGCAGGGGTACGGTTAAAGCGGCCCATGGTTTACTCCCTGTGCCGGTTCCCGCTGTTTTAAAACTGTGGGCCCATCGCGCTGTGCCGGTGTATGACAATGGCTTAACGGGGGAATTGGTGACACCGACGGGGGCGGCGTTGATGGTGGCTTTGGCGGCGGACTTTGGCGGCGTTCCGGCAATGCGGTTACAGAAAACCGGCTGGGGGGCGGGGACGAAATCCTTTGCTTTACCCAACCTCCTGCGGATTTGGTTGGGGGAGGGGGAAATGAACAGTGGTTTAGAAACGGTGATGGTATTGGCCACCCAGATTGATGATGCTACGCCCCAGGCGATCGCCTATGCCCAAAGCCAACTCCTCACCGCCGGGGCCTTGGATGTCTTCACCCAAGCAATCACGATGAAAAAAAATCGGTTAGGAACGCTCTTAACCGTCATTTGTCCCCCCGCCCTCACCGCCACCTGTGAGCAAATCCTCTTCACCGAAACCCCCACCTTGGGGATTCGCCGCAGCCTGCAACCCCGCCACGCTTTAAACCGTCGCCTTGAAACCGTCACCACCCCCTACGGGCCCGTTAGGGTGAAACTGGCCTATCAAGGGGAACAACTCCTCAATATTCAACCGGAATACGAAGACTGTCGGGCGATCGCCCAAACCCAAAATATCCCCTGGCAAACTGTCCACAATGCCGCC
>RECT01000394.1 GCA_007693875.1 Spirulina sp. DLM2.Bin59 | reverse complement strand
GACAAAATTTATCGGGTATGTTTGACCCTCAATTTTCACCGTGTTAGTATCAGGCAACCGTTGAATTAAGAGCAAATTTTTTCATGACACAAGCGATCGCCAAACGCAGTGAATCCGCCACCTTCACCCACCTCAAATCCAAAGAAGGGGACTACACCTACGACCTGCTCCCCATCAATATTTGCGAAAACACCTTCGCCCCCCTGGAAGTGGCCTACGACTACGACAAGATCCGCGATACCGTCACCCGCGCCACCATCGCCGCCGGCCCCCATTCCATTTGGCGGTATCGGGCCTTTTTGCCGGTGGCCACGGATAACGTGATTGATGTGGGTACGGGGATGACTCCCTTGGTGAAATCCACCCGGTTGGCGCGGCGCTTGGGCTTGAAAAATCTCTACATTAAAAATGATGCGGTGAATATGCCCACCCTCAGTTTTAAAGACCGGGTGGTATCCGTTGCCCTCACCAGAGCGCGGGAACTGGGTTTTTCCACCGTCTCCTGTGCCAGCACGGGGAATTTAGCCAACTCGACGGCGGCGATCGCTGCCCACGCCGGTTTAGAATGTTGCGTGTTTATTCCCGCTGATTTAGAAGCCGGGAAGGTGTTAGGGACGCTGATCTATAACCCCACGGTGATGGCGGTGAAAGGGAATTATGACCAAGTGAACCGCCTTTGTTCCGAAGTGGCCAACACCTACGGCTGGGGCTTTGTCAACATCAACCTCCGCCCCTACTATTCCGAAGGCTCCAAAACCTTAGGGTTTGAAGTGGCGGAACAACTGGGCTGGCAACTCCCCGACCACATCGTCGCTCCCATCGCCTCCGGTTCCCTCTATACCAAGATTCGTAAAGGCTTTGAAGAGTTTGTCCAATGCGGCTTAGTGGAAGACAAGCCGGTGCGCTATAGCGGCGCTCAAGCGGAAGGCTGTTCCCCCGTGGCCCAAGCCTTTAAAGAAGGTCGCGACTTCATCAACCCGGTTAAACCCAACACCGTTGCCAAATCCATTGCGATCGGCAACCCCGCTGATGGGGTCTACGCTGTGGAGCAAGCCAAGGAAACCAATGGCCACATTGAATCCGCCACCGATGCCGAAATCATCGAAGGGATCAAACTCTTGGCGGAAACCGAAGGCATCTTCACCGAAACCGCTGGCGGCACAACCATCGCCGTCCTCAAAAAACTCGTCGAAGCGGGCAAAATCAGCCCCGATGAAACCACCGTCGTCTACATCACCGGCAACGGTCTGAAAACCCAAGAAGCCATCCAGGGCTATATTTCCGAACCCCTCACCATTGAAGCGAAATTAGACAGCTTCGAGCGGGCATGGGAGCGGGCCCAAACCTTGGAGCGTCTTGATTGGCAGCAAGTTTTAGTTTAAATTTCTCCCCGGATTCGTGATCCATCATCTCCCCCCTTTTTAAGGGGGGCAGGGGGGGATCACATCCATCCCTGTTCTTTCTCAAGCAAACTATGGCGATTAAAGTTCTCGTTCCTACCCCTTTGCAGAAATTCACCAATAATCAAGCGGTGATCGAAACCACCGGCACAACGATCAATGACATGATCGACCAGTTGGAAGCAGCTTGCCCCGGCATCAAAGCCCGCATCTGCGATGAATCCGGTAAGCCCCGCCGTTTTCTCAATCTCTACGTTAACAGTGAGGATATCCGGTTCCTGGATGGCCCAGAAACCACCCTCACCGATGGCGATGAGGTGAGTATTGTCCCCGCAGTCGCTGGCGGCTAACAAAGCTTGTGGGGGGCGATAGACACAGCCCCCCACAGGATTCAACGGTTAAATGAACAGTCCTGATTCCCAGCGAATCAGGGCTTTTTTTTGCGAACTCCATTGCGATCCTCGCCCTCCTGGGCAGAGGGGCTGGGGGTGAGGACCTACTCAACCATTGATTGATCAAGCGTCGCCATGGGGGTTAGCATCAGCGGAGATAAAGCCGCCCAACACTAGGGTAGGGGGAGTTAGTTGTCATCACCCGTTGCCAGGCCATTTTCATCCAGCTTGTTAAGCTTGATGTGCTTGTAACCGAGCTTGATTTCAAATTCATCACCGGGATGTAAACCCATGGCATGGGTATAGGTAGAACCGATGACAATCTGCCCATTTTTGTGAACACTGACGCGATAGGTCGGTTCACGACCCCGGCCATCTTTGGCTCCATCTGGGTCCAAAGCAACGCCTTTTGCCGCCAAAACGGCATCGTAAAATTCAGTCAAGTTCACCCGGGCGCCACCGGTTTTACTACGGGTGTAGTAGCCGCATTGCTTTGCCGTCTCGCGGCGGGGTAGTTCAGCCAACTCCTTTACTTTTTGAAGGAGAGCTTTTCCAGTCAACTTGGTGTCAGACATCTTTTTAATAGACCTCCTTATAGGGTTGAGATTTCCGTAGGGATGACTGCATAAATTGGGTCATACTAAAAACTATATCGCTAAACTTCAGGGTTGTGACATTTTTTGAAATTTTTTTTTTAAAAGGGTGATCCATTCCGAGGGATTCAGATCAAAAATCAGCGGTGGTCGCTGCGAATCTGGAGATTGTCAATTTTTGCTGTAATACCCTTAGGCTCTAGAGATCAAGAAAATATGGGTCTTTATATCTAGGGAAAAATCCCTGAGGGATCAAGGGGGGGGAAATTTCAAGGTTTGTTGAAACTTTCCGAGAACGGGCGAAAGTACCGATCTCTATCGCCCGATTGAGATAAAATTGGGGTGTTGTCGCGATCCTTAAAGGCGCGATCAGCGAGCCCAAAACCGCAATTTTTCGGCGTGGGTTTTGGGCTGTGCCGGGGTTCAGCTATCCCCTCCGTTGACAATTTCTGCCTCGACCTGAAGCCATTCCTCACCCCCCTAAACCCCATGGATGTTACCTTTCAAGTTCTCCGCCAACAACCCCAGGGCAATCCTTACCCCCAAGAATATCAACTGACGGTGGAGCCGGGGGAAACAATTCTCGACTGTTTAAATCGGATCAAGTGGGAGGTAGATGGCTCCCTCACGTTTCGGAAAAATTGCCGGAATACCATTTGCGGGAGTTGTGCGATGCGCATTAATGGCCGTGCCACCCTGGCCTGTAAAGAAAATATTGCTCAGGAGGTGGCTCGCTTCCATCTGGAGGGGAGCGATCGCCCCCCGATCATGACCATTGCGCCCTTGGGAAATTTGCCGGTGGTGCGGGATTTAGTGGTGGATATGGCGCAGTTTTGGGATGATCTCGAAGCGGTGGATCCCTATGTGAGCACCCAGGGGCGGGCGGTGCCAGAACGGGAATTTTTACAAACCCCAGAGGAGCGATCGCGCCTGGATCAGATGGGTAATTGTATCCTCTGCGGGGCCTGTTATTCCGACTGCAATAGTAAAACCTTTAACCCGGATTTCCTCGGCCCCCATGCGCTGGCCAAAGCCAACCGCCTGATCACAGATAATCGCGACACCCGCGCCGAGGAACGCATTGAGCAATATAACAGCTTAGATGGGGTTTGGGGCTGCACCCGCTGTTATCAGTGCAATACGGTTTGTCCGATGGAGGTGGCCCCCCTGGATCAGATTAGCAAAATTAAACATGCCGTTTTAGATCGTCATGATCAAGACAGTAGCCGCCCGGTGCGCCATCGGAAGGTGTTGGTGGATTTGGTGAAATCCGGGGGTTGGGTGGATGAACGGAAATTTGGCATCCAAGTGGTGGGCAATTATTTTCAGGATGTGCGGGGGCTACTGAGTATTTTACCCCTGGGATTCCGGATGTTGGCGAAGGGCAAGTTTCCCTTTACCTTTGAGCCTTCGGAAGGGACGGCAGAGGTGCGATCGCTGATCAATGCGGTGCAGGATTATCAACGCCATCAGGTGGAACCCTAAACGGCTTGGCTCACCAGGCGCGATCGCACCTCTTGGACAAATCCCCCCAACCAGCCAGCGGCTTGGGTCTGGCTGAGGGTGGTTTGGAGCCGTTGGGCTAACTGTTCGCCATTCAATGTCCTGGGGGGATTGAGGGGGTCTTGTTGGGCGAAGTGGGTGATTAGGGTGATGCCGACGATGCGGGTCAGGTAGGCGGCACTGATCCCCTGAAGCAGGCCGCCGGCAACATAGGTGAGGGGGGTGGTTTTGAGGAGGGTGGCGATCGCCTGGGTGGAAACTTCCACCGCCCCCAATTTCAGCAACAGTTCCCCCAATGAGGTGGCCGCTGTTTGGGCTTGGCTGAGGCTGAGGGGTTGGCGGTACAGTTGGGCAAGATCGAGGAACATCTGGGCATTAATAGCCAAGGAAGCCAGGAGATCCAACGCCGCCACAGGATTGGCAAGGGCCGCCGCCGCTGCCACCCATTGATACCGTTCAATCACCGGCAGGGCGCGATCGCGCCGCCCCTGATTCAACTGGTTTTTAATCTCCCCCTGGAGGGCGATCATTTCTCGCCACTGTACGCCCCAGGTTAACGCATCCCGATCCTGAGCCAAGCCAGCTAACCGGCTGGGGAGATCCCCCAATTGGGGGGCTTGGGGTTCTTGGGTTTCGGTGCTGGAGCCATCGGCAAAATGGTGGCGGACGGTGAGGGGTCGGGGAGTCGCTGCAATGGCGAGAACCCGATCCGGTGGTAGCCAACCTGCTACCCGTTGCCGGAGCGTATCGAGGAGGAGTTGCCGTTGGGGTTCGGGGTGTTGATCCTGTTTGGTGAGGAGGAGGAAAATTTGATGATGGGCCTGTTGCCATTGTTGCAGTTGTAGCCAGGCCGCTGCGGTGAGGTCGCCATCCACCAGGGCTAAGACGAGATGGGTTTGATCCTCAGGGGCTGCGGCTTCCTGATACTGCCAGCCCTCCCCCTGGCCTGCGGTTAATTGCTGCAATAACGCTGTTTTCCCCACCCAAGCGCCGCCGGTAATGGCCACCTGAAGCGGCCCAGGGGTGGGTTGGGCAATGGTTTGTAATTGGGCTTGGTAAGGGTGGGGGTCAAAATTTGGGGATTCCGCTGCGAGGAGTGAGATTAGTTGCTCGGTTTGGGTTTGGGTTTGGATCAGTTGGGCCCGGGTGAGGGGCGATCGCCCTTTTTCCTTTGCTGCGAGGGGGGGGCGATCGCTCCGCAACCACCACATT
>RECT01000349.1 GCA_007693875.1 Spirulina sp. DLM2.Bin59 | reverse complement strand
TTTCCGCCCCGCTCTAAAGAGACGGGGCTACCAAGCTCCCGAGTTTTTTTCGTGTCCGGCTTCCCTAAGCCCAAGGTTGCCCGCAGGTGATCGATGAACTGGCGGGCAGACCGGCCAGAGCGGCCGTTGTGGCGGGTGGCCCATTGTTTGGCGCGGGCCTCCAGGTCGGGGATCTCGATGCGATCACCTTGGGCTAAATGGCGGACGATGGCCAAGTAGGTATCCTGATCCGCTGGCCCAAAGGTGAGGGTTAAACCAAAGCGATCGCTAAAGGAGAGTTTTTCCTGTACCGTATCCCAAGCTTGGACTTCATCGCCATCCTGGGGCCGGGGGCGATCGCCAAAAAATTCCCGCACCAAATGGCGGCGGTTGGAGGTGGCATAAACCACGACATTGGCGGGCCGGGCGGTGATGCTCCCCTCTAGCACCACCTTGAGGGCCTTAAAGGCTTCATCATCCTCTTCAAAGGAGAGATCATCGACAAAAATGATGAACTTTTGGGGCAGATCTCGCAATTGCGCCACGATCATCGGTAGGGCTTGTAATTCCATCTTGGCAACTTCGATCAACCGCAGGCCGCGATCGCCATATTCATTGAGCAGGGCCTTCACCACAGAAGATTTCCCCGATCCCCGACTGCCGTAGAGCAAGACATGGAGGGCGGGGGAACCGTTGAGGAGAAATTCTGTATTGGCCACCAGTTGGGCTTTGGGTTGCTCATAACCCACCAGATCCGCCAACCGTACCGGATCGGGATGGGCTACCCCCACCAATTCCCCCCCATGCCACCGCACCGCCCGATAGCGGCCCCAGATCCCGACCCCCTGGCGTTGGTAATAACTAGCGAGGGGGGCGATCGCCTCCCCCCAATCCGTTAAATCATCCCATAAACTCCCCGGATCGGGGTTTCCTTGCCAAGGAATCGGCGGTGTGGCGGGTTTGCACACGGTTTTCACCCATTGGGCAATTTGCTCCGCATCGCAATCACATAAACCCTGCAAGGCGTTTAAATCCGCCTGGGCCGCTGCCACAATCCCCGGAGCGATCTCCTCCAAAGGCAGACGTTGGGCGGCTTGGCTGAAGGGGTTATCCGCGTTGAGAATTTGCGCCTTGAGGAAACCTGACCAGTTTTGGCCCGTGGTAGCCAGGGCCTGAAACCAAGCCCCATAGGCCCGTAAACAGGCCACCCCATGGCCCGCCTGGAGTGCCTCTAACAGGACGAAAAAAGTCTCACCGACGGGATGATTGAGCACATCCTGATAGATCAGCAGGCCGGCGGCTTGGTATTGAACAGTTCGGAGGGAAAGGGCAGCCATAGCGGTTTAGAGTAAATCCTGCCATTGGGGGCGGTCTTGGATGGTTTTGAGAAGGGTTTTAATTTCCTGGGTGCGGTCTTTGGGCACGATCAGCGTCACGTTGCGATCGCGCACAATCACCACATCCTCTAAGCCAATGGTCACCACCACCTCATCGGGATCACTGGCATAGACGATCGCCCCCGTTGTCTCTAGCCCCAAATGCTGCCCCACCACGACATTCTCCCCCTGTTTGGGGTTGAGTCGTTCCAGGGCATTCCAATCCCCCAAATCATCCCAGCCAAAATCCGCCGGCAACACATAGGCTAACTGGGTTTTTTCCATTAAGGCATAGTCAATACTTTTCTTCTCCAATGCGCCATAGGCATCCCGGCCTTGGGCCTTGAGGGGTTCCAGCACTTGGGGGGCATGGTGGGCCAGTTCCGCCAACATCACCCCCGCCCGAAAGATAAACATGCCACTATTCCAACTAAACCGGCCCGTGTTGATGAAGGCTTGGGCGGTGCTGGCATCGGGTTTTTCCGTAAAGCGGCTGACTTTAAACACCCCCAGATCGCCGGTGGTGGGGGCAGGTTCCCCCTGTTCAATGTAGCCGTAGCCCGTCGCGGGCGCATTGGGGCGAATCCCTAGGGTGACGATCGCCGCCTCCCGCCCTGCTAAATCCGCCGCCGCCGCCAAGGTAGCCTCATAGCGAGCCTGATCGCCAATCCAATGATCCGCCGGAAAAAAACCCACCAAAGCCTCCTCCCCCTGACGTTGGGCGATTTCCAAGGTTGCCCAGGCCACCGCCGGGGCCGTGTCTCTGCCCTCCGGTTCAATCAACAAGTTGCTTGCCGGTAACTGGGGCAATTGTTCCCGCACCCCCTCCGCCACTAACGCCGAGGTGATCACCCATAAATTTTCCCAACCCCCCGCCATGGCAAGCAGACGATCAGCGGTAGCCTGGAGGAGGCTGCGATCGCTCCCATCCAGGCATAAAAACTGTTTGGGACGTTGACGACGGCTTAAGGGCCAGAACCGTTCGCCCTTGCCCCCTGCTAAAATCACCGGGATTAATGATGGTTTCATGATCTTGCTCCGAGAAAACCCATGGGGATGGGGTTGGCGGGTTAATGCCGCAAACAGTACCCTGGGGATGCTCCTATCCTAGCCCCTTGGGGGTTCTCCTGTAGCTTTCCCAACCCTTCCCCAACCGGGGCTACGCTTTTGGCCAATTTCCCGAAAAAAAAATCCGGAAACGATCTCAACGTGGCGCTATAATGCGCGATGAGTAGCTAATTTTCGCTGGAATCTCGTCTTTGGTCGTCCCCAAAGGCCGGGGAAACCTAATTTTGGTGGTGGTGAGGTAATTGTGAAGAACAGCATTGATATGCGGTCTAAAAGTACGACCAGTGTGATTAGCCCGGAAAATGAACGAACAGCCAGTGCTCCCAATCAGTCCGACGCGGCTCCTGTAACCAAGCCTGGGGCGCGGGTTTCTGCGGGTAAACGGTTGCTTTGGGGCGGTGCGTTTGTGATCACTGCCAGTCTCTCAGCCACAGTCGGCGCAACCGTGGCCATGGTCAGCCCGCTGCCCACTGCATTGCAAGCCTGGAATGTTAGCGGCGAACTGGCTGCCGAAGGCAATGGTTTTGATGCTCCTGAACCGAAAAATACCGCAATTCCGGCAATTTTTGAGTACAAAATTGAGCGGCCCGTCAATATATTGGTGATGGGTTTAGATCAGGTTCCCGATGCTGATGATGGCAGTGAAGAGGCCTTTGCGGGGAATACCGATACAATGATTCTGATGCGGTTTGATCCCACGGATAACTCGGTGCGGATGCTTTCGATTCCCCGGGATACCCAGGTGACGATCCGCAATGTGGGCACAACGAAAATTAACGCCGCCAATGCCCATGGCGGTGCTGCCCTGAGTATGGATGTGGTGGGTAAAACCCTTAATGGTGTCACCATTGACCGCTATGTGCGAGTCACCAATGATGCGTTTCGGCGTTTGGTGGATTTGGTGGGAGGGGTGGAGGTGTTTGTGCCTAAGCCGATGCGTTATACCGATCGCACCCAAGGGTTAGAAATTGATTTGCAAAAGGGTTGGCAAGTCCTAGATGGGGATAAGGCGGAGCAGTTCTCCCGATTCCGCA
This sequence comes from Spirulina sp. DLM2.Bin59, assembly GCA_007693875.1. Taxonomy (GTDB): domain Bacteria; phylum Cyanobacteriota; class Cyanobacteriia; order Cyanobacteriales; family Spirulinaceae; genus Spirulina. Next base: position 1,644 of record RECT01000349.1, on the reverse strand, counting down.
TGGATGAATATGGCGATATTGGCCGGGTGCAGCGGCAACAGGTGTTGTTGCAGGCATTGCGGGAACGCCTCCAAGCCCCTTCCCTGTTGCCCCGTTTGCCCAAGGTGGTGCAGACGATGATCAACTATGTGGATACGGATATGAGCCTCGAAGAGATTTTGGCTCTGGTCAACTTCGGGATGCAGTTGGATCGCGAGGAGGTGAAGATGGTGCTGTTGCCCGGTCGCTTCAGTGAAGAATTTGAGTTTGAAGGGATCAGCTATTGGATCATGTCCCATCAAGGGCGCGATCGCGTTATGCAGGATTTCTTTGATGTCAGTCCCGGCTATGCCATGGGCGATCGCTCCCTCCAGGGGGTACGGATTGCGCTACAAAATGCCACGAATAACCCCGCCATCGTTGAAGATGCTGCCCGTTACCTACAGGAGCAAGGGTTTCGCAATGTGTTTTATTCCCGCAATCGTGCTTCTCGGCTCCTGCGCCGCAGTGAAATCATTGTTCAGCAGGGGAACACAGCGGCGGCAACTGCCATTCAAGATGCCATGGGCTTTGGCGTGATTCAGGCAGATTCCACCGGGGATCTCGCTTCTGAAATTACGATCCGGGTGGGTTCGGATTGGTTTGATGTACTTTCTAAGCTCAGTAAACAACAGGAACAGGAAACAACGGGGGGATGATGATTGGGCAACGATGGTGGCGGTGGATGGTTTGGGCGATCGCCCTCCTGGTGTTAACCTGCGGCTGGTTAATCCTGGGGGAGCAGCCCGCTTGGGCGGCCCTGGATGAAGCTAACCGGGTCAACTACACCCTCACCAATCTGCGCGATCGCAATTTTGCCGGTCAAAATCTCCAGGGTTCCTCCCTGGCCGGAGCGGAGGCCCAACGGGCGGATTTCCACGGGGCCAATTTGGCCCAAACCATCCTCACGAAGGCAACATTTTTAGGGGCAAATTTAGCCGGGGCAAATTTGCATGAAAGTTTCGCGGATCGGGTGGTGTTTGATGAGGCGGATCTCAGCAATGTGATTTTTACCGATGCGATCGCCAGCAGCACCCACTTCCTCAACGCCAAAATCACCGGGGCAGATTTCTCCGGCACATACCTGGATCGTTATCAAGTCGTGCAACTCTGCAAGCGGGCGACAGGGGTGAATCCCGTTACGGGGGTGAGTACCCGCGAGAGCCTCGGCTGTCGGGATTAAGTAGGATGAAATCCGCGAGATCCAGACGATTCAGATGCTGCCATTGCTGGAGGGGCGGAAATTAAAAATTAAAAATTAAAAATTAAAAATTAAAAATTAAAATTTCTCGCCCCTCACTGATCCATGGGATTCAAGGCCCCGCAAACACCGCCGCTTCTACATCATCCCGACTCAGGGAATATTTAAACGACCGGACAATATCCTTCATCCCCTCCCCCGCATGGAGATACCGCACCGAAAGCTCCTCCACCTCAAAGAGGATTTCCGCTTCCCAGGTGGGGCGTTTCACCGTCCAACGGTTGAGTTGATCCCGGTCTTGTTGACAGCCCAGCTCCTCAAGCCATTGCTCCAGCTTCGGCAGAGGGTGGTTATAGAGGGGGGTATCAGAATCCGGTAGGGTCTTGAGCTTGGGATTAGGGGGTCGGGATTTGGAGCGCGGCTGG
>RECT01000474.1 GCA_007693875.1 Spirulina sp. DLM2.Bin59 | reverse complement strand
ACAGTTGGCTAAAGTCCCGCTTGATCCCCTCATAGTTGAGTTCGGGGCGTTCTAAGCCATTGAGGTAGCCGCGCACATTGTCGAACCCTTTATCAATGGTGGACTGCACCGCCCGCTGCACTTTCTGGAGCTGCTCCACCACCGCCCGGAAATTTGCTTCCACCTGATCGGCAATGTGGTTGGCTTCTGCCTCCGTCATGTCCTCCCGTTGGGCCAATAGGGCCACAAAGGTCGTCCGGTCAAAATGGGAGACGCGATCGCCTAAACTACTCAGCCCTGCCTGGGGATGCTGCAACAGCAATTGCAGGTCGCGCTTAATGCCCTCCGGATTTAGCTCCTCTTTATCAGTGTTGCGCAGATAGTTTTCTAGGTTCGTTTCAAAGTCCAGGGCCTGCTGCTGAACTCGGCTAGCTAAACGTCGGGGTGCTTTGATCAGGTTGCGAATCGCAGCTTGTACCTGATCAATAGCGTGATTTACCTGCTCCTCCGTCAGGTCATCCCGCTGACTCAAGAGTTTAACCAAAGTCTCCCGATCCAGATGGGATAAGCGTTCCTGAATGGCCGCACTCCCTGCTTTTGGATCATGGAACAACGTCGATAGGTCGTGCTGGATGCCTTCGGGGTTGAGTTCATCGAGATTGGTGTTGCGGAGATAGTCCGCTAGGGCTTGGGTGGTTTCGTCGTACTGGGCTTTGGCTTTGCCCGCCAGTTGTTGCGGAGCCTGCAAGATTTTGTCCCGTACTGATTCCACCTGATCGAGCACCTGATTGACTTGAGCTTCGCTCAGGTCTTGACGCTGACTGAGGAGTTGCACCAGGGTTTCACGATCAAACTGGGAGAGACGAACTCGCAGAGCATTCACCCCCGCTTCTGGATCATCAAACAGGGTTTTTAAGTCCCGCTCGATCCCTTCCGGGTTGAGTTCATCCTGGTGGGTATCGCGCAGATAATCCGCCACCTGTTGACGCAATGCTTGGGCTTTGGTTTGGGCCTGGGTTTGCCGTGTGTGAGCTTCAGATAGGACGCGATCGCGGCTTTCCTCTAGCTGATGCACCAGTGCATTAGCCTCTCCCTCCCCCATATCTGAACGTTGACCCAGCATTTGCGCGAGGGTATTGTGATCAAACTGCTGGAGGCGATCGCCCAACTCATCCACCCCTGCGTCGGAATCGGCGAGCAAGGTTTGAAAATTGTGGGCAAGCCCGTCAGGATTGAGATCCGCTTTATCCGTAGATTGCAGATATGCCTCAACCCGGCTCCGGAGAGCCTCAGATTTTTCCTGGTTTTCTGCCTGCTGAACTGTGTTAAACACCTCGGCCCGAATCGTTTCTAGGTAGCCCGCTAAGTCCTGGGTTCTTTCCGGCGTAAAGTCTTCCCGCAGGTTGAGCACCTGAACAAAGTAGTTGTGATCAATGAATTCTAACTCCTGGCGAATCGTACCGGGATCGGCAGCAGCATCATAAATCACATCGCGAAATTCCTGTTGTACCGTTTCCCGGTTCAGTTGCCAAGGGGATGAAAAAACGAGGTAGTTTTTGAGGTCGGCCTGAATCACACTAAAGGATTTGGGCTGACTTGCCGCCTTGCCGTTGGCGTGACCATTATTACTGCCATTGGACTGCCATAAATTGCTACCCAAGGTGAGCAGTTGGCCACCAATTTTCTCAACATCGACATCAGAAAGATCAACGTTTTGCAGTACCCGACTCAGTAATGCTGTTGTGCCAAACTGAAGAGCTTGATTGGTGAGGCTACCGCTGGGCTGCCGTTGGGCTGAAGCGTTTTTGATCAGTTCATTTAATTGCCTACTTAACTCACCGGATTGCAAATCTTCGGGAGCCGCCGACTTTAACTGCGTTAGCAATGCCTGGGAATCGAGGTGATCTTTAGAATTGACCACCTTTTTCCAAGCAGCTTCTAGTTGATCGGTGATGCGGTTGATATCCCGCTTCGAGAGATCGGTGCGGCTGCTCACCAGCTTAACGAAGGTGTCACGGTTGACATTTTTAAGCAAATCACTATCAGCGATCGCCCCTAAATCCGCATCCTTAAGCAACGTCTCAAACTGACTACCCAACTGATCAAAATTCAACTTGGGGAGCTGCACTTTATCTAAAGAACTTTGCAGCGTTGTCCGAATCGTATCGGGATCAAAGCCTGCGGTTAATTCCCGTCGCACTGCCGCCGTAATATCTTCAGCGGTAGACACCATTTGACCCTTCGCCATGTTGGCCCCCAGCATCGCCGTGCCTGCACCGAGCAAGCTTTGCACCCCCGCCGTCGCGGTGCTAATCACTGAGCCAAGTAGGGAACCCAAGGCGGTGGAACTGAGCCAAGTCAGGGCGGTAAAAAATACGGCCCAGATAATCACGCCGGTAATCGCCCCCAATCCAGGACTGCCCAAGGAACTGAGTTTGACCGCCAGAAAAGAGGCGGCAAAGAGGGCAATACTAATGCTGATCAGTAGACCTAATCCCACCTTGGTTTCAATACCGCGAACGGTATCCCCCAGGCTTTCCGGATCATGATGATCGGATGAACTATCTGGGGAGGCAATCAGGGCGATCGCCAGGTTAGCAAAGAGGAGTTGAAAGGCAAAGGCCATCACCACCCCTGCCACTAAAGCCAGCAAAAAATTTGAGCCTGAAAATACAGCAACAGGATCGCCTGGGGATAATTGTCCGAGCATCTGACTGGGCAATAATGTAGCGGCCCAGCTATTAGAGTTGCCAAAATCAAAAGCCAAGGTAATTGCCATCATCATTGTTATACCCATTGCTAAAAAAAACTTACGCATTCGACGCAATGAAATCATCTTTGTTGACTCCAAAAAATACAGTAATCTAGTCTTGTTTATGTCAGTAGAATATGAAATTAATTGTCCTTACTATTGACATTTAGCATTTAGCTAAGAACGGGTCAACTATTCAACAGGCTTCTTGTTTTCTTGTCAAAATCGTGAAAACATACAGCCTGTTCAGAAACAATCTGATCAGTTCTCAAAGTCCCTCTCCCGCTCTGGGAGAGGGATTTAGGGTGAGGGGAATGTGTTAAGTGGCTGGTGAACAAGCTGTAATTCCTGAAGCAAGAGGCGCAACAATTTCTCTAAACGTGAAAAAATTTGCGCGCCTCAGGATCAGATTGGGTTAATTGGGATTAACTTTGGCTTTGACATCAACCGAATTAATGCCATCAAATGCCATCACTAAAGGTTCGATTTTGTCAAGCTGGTCTTGAGTCACCACGCTGCCATCAATCGTGGCCTTGCCGTTCTCACTATCAACATCAACAGCCAATCGACTCCCCGGTAGGTTATTTTCTAGAGAGTTCCACACATCAATGGCTAAATCTTCTGTGATTTGCTGCTCACCTTCAAAATTCGTGCCATCCCGTTGCTCACGGGCGCGGGCATCTGATTCTAGTTGGTCGCTGCGTACACCGTCGCCATCTGCGGCAGTGTTTTCAGGATTTTCGCTACAGGCCGTAGCCCCCAGCAAGAGGAAGCTGCCGAGTATGAATGGAATCATTTGTTTCATGATTAAAACCTTTGTTGAGGGGGGTAATGGAAATTAAAGGGGTGAGCGTTTCGCATCAGTTCTGGACAAGAAAACGCATCCAAGGGGTAATGCCCACGCCGCATCATCTCTAATGGCTGTAGGTCGTGGCAGCGTGATTTTCCAGTTTGTACACATTCCATTCGTGAATATCTCGTTTTTTGAGGATGGTGACAGCGCGGGCAATGTCGCTCTTTGTGCCATCAACGATGACAAGATACTCACCCCGAGAGAGGTGCTCGTTATAAACCTTGGCCCGATCTTCAGGGATACCCAACCCCACTAAACCGCCCACCAATCCGCCCGTAGCAGCACCGATGGCCCCACCGGAGGCAACGCCTGTTTTTACACCATCTTCAGCATGGTTACTATCCTCGATTTGAATATCTTGGAGCTGAACATTTTCACTCTGATCAGCTTGACTAAGATATTCTGAATCCTGGCCAATAATGGATATATGATCCATGCCATAGCCAATTTCTTTTAGCTCCATTAGGGCTTTTTTTGTGGTTTGATAGTCAGGAAAAATGCCAATGCCGCGCTTGAACTTGAAATCGTGATTGTTGGTTCGATTGCCAGGGGTTTTTTGAGTTTTGCTATCAACATTTGTGGTGGTAAACTTAGTTCTATCTTCAAGATTCATGGTGATATCCTTTGATGGGTGGTTATCGCTTGACTTTTCTAATCTGGAACAGTCAGGCTATAGAGCTATCATTAGCGATAGCAGTTTTATTTCATGGGTGAATTGTTTGAGGAAAGAGAATGGTTTAAGATTTCGGCAAATTTGGGGAATTTTAAAGGGGAAAGTGAAGCGTTATACCCTATAAACAGCAAGCATTTAAGCCCGCTCGACTCTATTTATGGCAATAGCGAACAAATGTTCAAAAAAGTCTTAAAAACTCAAACGTGGCCCAATAATCCAACGATACCCCCGCCAGTGCCAGCCTCAAGGCTGCCTTCCCCAGGCTGTCCCGCCGGTAATGGCTGGGAGGGTTTTGCGGCAGATTTAGCGCCGTTAACGCGATCGGGTAGACTGAAGGATCAATTCGCTATCGCGGATCGCACTGCTGAAAATAAGGAATCATGACCCAACACCGGATTACGCTGCTGCCAGGGGATGGAATTGGCCCGGAAATTATGGCCGTTACAGTCAAAATATTGGAGGCGATCGCCCCCCGTTTTAACCTCGAATTCATTTTCACCGAAGCCTTGATCGGCGGCGTGGCCATTGATGCTACTGGCAACCCTCTCCCCCCGGAAACCCTGGCCCAATGCCAAAACAGTGATGGCGTTCTCCTCGCCGCCATCGGTGGCTATAAATGGGATAACCTCCCCCGCGCCCAACGGCCGGAAACGGGCCTATTGGGTCTGCGGGCGGGTTTGGATTTATTCGCCAACCTTCGCCCCGCGACGATTCTCCCGCAACTGATCGATGCCTCTAGCCTCAAGCGGGAAGTGGTGGAAGGGGTGGATATTATGGTGGTGCGGGAACACACGGGGGGGGTTTATTTTGGCCAACCGAAGGGCATTTTTACCGATGAAACGGGCCAAAAACG
>RECT01000399.1 GCA_007693875.1 Spirulina sp. DLM2.Bin59 | reverse complement strand
ACCGCCCTCTACACCCGCAATGGTTATGTCACCTCCGGGGCCTTCCTCCCCGCCCAAGATTTACAGGGGGGCAGGATTAAAATTCAAGTGGTGGAAGGGGCGATCGAAGCCATTGATATTCAGGGGTTAGCGCGATTACGGCCGGGGTATGTGCGCGATCGCCTCACCCGCGCCGCTCAAACCCCCATCCACCTCCCAGATCTAGAAGCCGCCTTGCAGCAATTGCAACGGGATCCCCGCTTTAGCCAAATTCAAACCGAACTCTCCGCCGGTAGTGCCCCCGGCCTGAGTCGCCTCACCCTCCGCCTCACGGAAGCCGACCCCTTGACGGTGCAACTCCAGGGCCATAACTACGATGCCCCCAGTATTGGAGCCACTAGAGGGGCGATTACCGCCACCCACCTCAACCTCCTCGGCTGGGGCGATACCCTCAGCGGCAGCTACGGCACAACGGCGGGGCTGGATACTTGGGCGGTGGATTACACCCTGCCCATTAATGCCCGCAATGGTACGGTGAGACTGCGGTACGACCAAAGCCAGAGCCGGGTGATTGAAGACCCCTTTAGCAGTTTGGGGATTGTGGCCCGGTCGAAAACGGGGTTATTGGAACTGCGGCAACCCTTGGTACAAAATTTAACGACGGAGTTCACCCTAGGGGCGAGTTTGGCCCTGCGGGAAAGTCGCACGTTTCTTTTAGAAGATGTCCCCTTTTCCTTTTCCTTGGGGCCAGATCGCGGGGTGTCGCGGGTGACAACCTTGGGTTTATTTCAAGAATGGGTGCAGCGATCGCCCCGTCGCGTCATTGCCGCCCGCTCTCAATTCAATCTCGGCCTGGATTGGTTCAATGCCACCCGCAATGATTTCGGCATTGATGGCCGGTCTACCCGCTGGACGGGGCAATTGCAATGGGTGGAGGCCTTGGATCGGGATTTTCTCGCCATTGCCCGTTTGGGGGGACAATTGACGGGCGATCGCCTCCTGCCTATGGAGCAATTTGCCGTGGGGGGTGTGGATACGGTGCGGGGCTATCGCACCAATAGCCAGGTGGGGGATAACGGTTGGTATGGTTCCCTCGAAGCGCGGTTTACGGTGTTGCGGGATGACCGTTGGGGCACATTGCAAATCACGCCATTTTTTGATCTGGGTAGCAGTTGGAATACGGGCGAGGCGGGCAGTGAATTTTTGAGCAGTACCGGCTTGGGTTTAGCTTGGCAACCCGGTGGCAATATGATCTTTCGCCTGGATTGGGGTTTACCCCTGACGGGGGGGAGCGATCGCCATCAACGGAGTTTAATGTTCTCCATCATCGTCGAACCCCAGTTTTAGGAATCCCCTCCTCCCCTCGTGCCATGGCTCCGCCGTGGCAAGCACTGTGGGCGGCTCTGCCGCCTGGAGGCGGAGCCTCCGGGATTGCATTCCTTGGCAGAGCCAAGGAACGAGGAAATTCCGAAATGGGTGAGTTGCACCATCCCCATTAAGTGATCAGCGTATCTTTGGATTTATCTTCACCCAAGGGCGGCAAAGGCCGTTTGGCCCGTCGCCGTCCCTGTTCATCTAACTCACCCTCTTCAATGCGGATCTGAATCTGGGGGCCAGAACTGGCTAAACGGATGATCATCCCATCAAACACCGGAATTTTCGTAATCCGCTTGCCATCAATATAGGTTCCATTCGCCCCTAGATTAACCACCTCCCACCCCGCTTCACTGCTGGGGCGAATTTCCACATGATGGCGAGACACAACGGCACTGTACAGAATCACTTCATTATCTGTAGAACGCCCAATCCGAATCACAGTATCCGGTTCAAACGTCCAATTCTGGACAGGTACCGCCTGAAGGGGATGGAGTAGGGTCAAAATAATGACGGTTGTGGAAAGGTTCACCGTGGTATGGGGGCTATCTACGCGCTGAAGGTCTGGGAGTTCACCAAAGGGGTGTGGTGATCACTGTGCTAGTGTACGCTTGCCCTTCCGGAAATCTCCTTTCTGATTCTAGACTGCCCAGGGCGATCGCGAACCACGTTCATCTTAGGGAGTTTCCTGAAAATCGCCAAATTCTCAGCCCGAGGCTTTGTTAATCCCGAAGCCACCGGACTCCAGGAGATCGAGATTTCTCCAGAGAATCGTTGCGAATGGATCACAGCACGCCAGCGTTAGCCAAGCCTAAAATTAACCCAGCCCCTAAAATATGACCAAAACTAGCGGTGGCGAGCAACTCCGGAAAACCAAAGCTTTTCCAGAGTCCGGGCTTACTGGTGGGTAGGGCGGGGCCTTGGCCAGGGTTTTTGATGGCAAAGCGGCCAATGGCGATCGCCAACAGGTTCGATAAAATCATCACGAGTGCCACATTGGCACTCCAAGCAACGGTGACACCGCCGATAGCCAAGAAAAGGGGCATGGTCAATTTCCTCCGGTACAGTTTAAACAAGCCTTGGCGATTATAGAAGCTTCTGAGTCATTACACCGGGGAAAGCCAAAATCAGCAATAAAATGACAAGCTCAGATTTACAAATCTTTAAACAGTCATGGAAATTAAAATTTGTGGGATTACCCAACCTCAACAGGGAGCGGCGATCGCCCGCCTGGGGGCAACGGCCCTGGGCCTGATCTGCGCCCCCCAATCCCCCCGCTATGTCACCCCAGCCCACATTGCCACCATTACCCAAGGGATTCCCCAAGGCATTGAGCGGATTGGCGTATTTGTCGATGCTTCTCTAGCGACGATCGCTGAAACGGTTACAGTGGGCCAATTGACGGGGGTGCAACTCCACGGCCAGGAATCCCCAGCATTTTGCCAGACCCTCCGGGAGCAATGCCCCCAAGTTATGCTGTGGAAAGCCTTCCGGGTGCGATCGCCCGCCACCCTCGCCACGATGCCCCCCTACTATGCCGTCGTCGATGCCCTCTTGCTGGATGCCTACCATCCCCACCTTGAGGGCGGCACAGGCCACACCCTCAACTGGCAAGATCTCCAAACCTTTACCCCACCCCTGCCCTGGTTCCTCGCGGGGGGCTTAAACCCCGACAACATCGCCACCGCTTTAACGATGATTAACCCCGCTGGCGTAGATGTGTCCAGTGGGGTAGAGCGATCGCCCGGTGATAAAGACCTAGATCAGGTTAAGGCATTAATCAATCAGATTCGCCTCCTCTCTAAATCTTGAGCAAACTGACAGCCCCCACCTTCCCAACCTAACGTCAGCAGGAGCCGCGCGTTATACCCGTAAGGTTAGCGGGGGAGAACACCACGAATCGCCCTAGCCAAGACTAAGGGCGATATTCACCATTATTTCCTAGCGAAATTTCCTAACGGAAACTGGGCTGATGGCGGATGAGGCTTAAGAACTCCTCACGGGTCTTTTGTTCCTCCTGGAAAACCCCCAGCATGGCACTCGTGACCGTCCAAGAGCCGGGTTTTTGCACACCCCGCATCACCATACACATATGGCTAGCTTCCATCACCACTGCCACCCCCTGGGGATCGAGGATTTCCTGCACCGCTTCCGCAATTTGGCGCGTTAGTCGCTCTTGCACCTGCAAACGACGGGCGTACATTTCCACAATCCGAGCCAGTTTGCTCAAGCCCACCACCTTTTGATTAGGAATATAGGCCACATGGACTTTGCCCAAAAAAGGTAGCATGTGGTGTTCGCAGAGGCTAAATACATCAATATCTCGGACTAAGACCATTTCATTATGGCCCTCGTCAAAGATTGCACCATTCACCAACTGCTCCAGGGATTGAGAATATCCTTGCGTTAAAAATCGCATCGCCTCCGCCACCCGTTTAGGGGTTTTGAGCAGGCCTTCCCGTTGGGGATCTTCCCCCACCCCTTCAATGATGTGATGCACCGCATCCATCATCGTTTCCAGGGAGCCATCGGCGCTGGGGGATTGGGTTTCCTCGGATTGCGATTGCGGATTGTGGGTATTGCGATCGGGGCGAGGCAGAACTGTTGAGGGGGTTGAAGGGTTATTGCCATTAAGGCCGAGTGAAGAACCGTTAGAGGATGAAGCAATGGTCATAACAGACTAAATCCAAAATTGTGACTGAATGAAAAATAGGGAATGGCCCCAGGGCCTGGTTGCCCCCCTACAGGGAGCCGCCACTGGGCATCAGCGTGATATCTTCCACCACGGCCTGTTCCGGCAAGAGAACGGTGTGGAGGATGGACTGGGCGACAATTTCTGGGGTGAGCATGGCTGCTCGGTTGAAATCCGCTTGTACCGTATCGGTATCCCAAATGGGAGTATTGACTGCACCGGGAGAGAAGGCTACGACGCGAATGCCGTTGGCTCTTTCCTCCGCTGCAAGGGTTTTGGAAAGGGCAATTAAGCCCGCTTTGCTGACACTATAGGCCCCCCAACCGGGGAAGGGGGTTTTACCGGCCACAGATGCCACATTGAGAATGGTTCCAGTACGGCGATCGCGCATTTGGGGCAAGACCCCGAGGATGCACTGAAACGCACTGGTGAGGTTGAGATCGATTACCTGCTGCCAATCGGCGAGGGGTGTCTCTGCCAGTTGGCCGGTGTAGCCCATGCCAGCATTGTTAACAAGAATATCAATGGGGTAAAAATCAGCGGCGATCGCGGCTAATTCTGCTTTGACCTGATCCACTTGAGCGAGATCTACGCCGTAGGCCTTCGCCTCAACGCCGGTCTGCTGAACTGCATCAACAACGGCTTTTAACTTGGGTTCCGAACGACTAACTAAGGCAATATCAATACCAGCTTCAGCAAAGGCCAGGGCCGTCGCTCGGCCAATACCACTGCTTGCGCCAGTGATGATCGCCCGTTTTCGGGGGGAAGAGTCACTCATGCAACTGAATTAAGTGCTGATTAAGTTGAGGGGGTGAACGGGCGGCACCTGGAATAAGTGACGGCTCTCCCCAATCAAGAGGTCGCCGAAGACTATCCCGGTGCGGCGACACCACCGAGAAAAATGCGGGTTAGGCATGGTCACAAACCGGTGTGCCTGGCCTGGGGAGAAACCCGCAAGGCTTACGGTATCACCAGTATGAGAGGAATGTAAAAAAATGTTAATTTGTTTACCCCATTAGTATACCACTTGACACTCCCCGGCCTAAAGGCACGGGGATTCTTGGCTCACCGAGTCCACTTAC
>RECT01000391.1 GCA_007693875.1 Spirulina sp. DLM2.Bin59 | reverse complement strand
TATCATGGGGGGGTAGCTTAACCGGTGCGATGGAGATAGGTTCTATGGATGTCAAGTTAATTTTAGTGGTGCTCACGGGGGTCTTTATCCTCACAACCCTCTTTTTTGGGACAAAAAACGGCTTTTATGATTCCGATGACTATCACGGCAATGGCTCCGCCCATTAAGCCTTGTTGTTGCCATCTCGCCCCTTAACCTGCGTTCATGCCTGCGCTTGATTCCGTTGCTACTCCTACCCCCTTTCCCCTGGCTTGTCGTCCCTACGGTGTTGGCCACCAAGGGGAGGGGGTGTGTTTGCTGGTGGAAATGGGGCCCTATCGGATTTTGCTCGATTGTGGGCTACGGGATCCTGAGCCGCTCTTCACCGCCCAGACCCCGCCAGCGGATTTGGTGTTTTGCAGCCATGCCCATCAGGATCACACCCGTAGCCTTTTAGCTCTGGCTAACCATTTTCCCCAGTTGCCCATCTATGCCAGTGAGGTGACGGCGCAACTTTTACCCTTTCATTGGCAGGAACAATCCCCGGATTTACCGGAGTTGGCCTGTCGGCCCCTGCCGTGGCGATCGCCCATTGCCTTTTTCCCCGACCTCACCGCCCAAATTTTCCCCGCCGGCCATTTACCGGGGGCGGCGGCGATCCTCCTCACCTACACCACCCCGGAGCGGGCCTATACGCTCCTTTATACGGGGGATTTTTTCCTCTCTAATTCTCGTTTAGTCGAAGGGTTATCTTTGGAAACGTTGCGGGGATCGGCTCCCGATGTCTTGATTATTGAGGGCAGTTATGGGGCGGCGCGGTATCCTCGGCGGCGACAGTTGGAAAAGCAATTTTTAGACCAAATTGAGCGGGGGATTCAAAATCAAACCTCGGTGGTGATTTTTGCCCCCCCTTTGGGGTTGGCGCAGGAAATTGTCATGTTGTTGCGATCGCACCATCAATTTACGGGCCGCAATTTAGAAATTTGGGTGGGGGAGCGGGTGGCCCAAGCCTGTGATAGTTATTTAGAAATTTTGCCCCATTTACCCGCAGCGGTGCAAAATTTTGCCCGCCATCAGCCGTTGTTTTGGGATGGGGAAATTTTGCCCAAGTTGGGACGACTGACGGCGGAAACGGTTCCCACTGCGCCGTTTATTCTCCTGACCGATCGCTTTAGTGATTGGCAACAATTACAGCGGCGTTTTGCTCAAAATTGGCGGGCTTTGATTCCTACGACTCAGGAGGAGGTGATTATTGATCGCCAAACCCTGAGTCAGCGCACCAATGTGGCGGTGGAACCCTATGTATTGCCGGATCACAGTGATGGCCGCAATACGACCCAATTGATCCACAATATTCGCCCCCAGCATATTGTTTTTGTCCATGGCACGGCGGCGGCGATCGCGGCCCTGATCAGTTTAGAAGAGCTACAAAATCGCTACAAACTCCATGCCCCCAGTAATGGCGCAAGGGTGGAGTTGTTGGTGGGCGATCGTTTCATTCAACCAGCTACACCTCTACTCACCACCTATGAGGGGGAAATCACGGAACTGGATGCAAATGTGCATTTTGCTTTGCCTTCTGCGTTGAGTAATAACCCCAATTGGTCAAGTTTTGCGGATACGGGGTTAATTGAGGCCCGTTGGCAGGGGAATGAATTGGTGTTGCGGGGGTTATCTCAGCGGGAACTGTTGCGTCAAAGTACAGTAGAGCGGATTCAGACGGATCTAGAATGTTGTCGCAATTGTGAACATCTCCGGGGCCAAACCTGCGGTAATCCGCGATCGCCCCTCTGTGGTTTCCCGGTGACACTAGATGGCTATTGTCCTGCGTTTGAGCCTGTGGGGGGCGAGTAGGGGTGTAAATTTTTCGCCCCTACGGTAATTTTGGATAGATAGGATCAAGGGTTACTGGGGACTGAAATGATTAGAGGAAAGGGGCGATCGCTTCAAAGAGGGCGGGTTTTTGGGGTGATCACGGTGGGAGGGCAGGTTAAAATGGGGCCAGTCTTTTGATGCTATTGGTGTTAAACTAAGAACTTGTATACTGCATTTTGAGAGTGAAATAGTTTGCTGATGTACAGATTACAAAACGTTAACGATAAGATTTTTATTGATTATGATCGCATCATAGCGGCTTGTGAAAGGTGGAAAATCATAGAATTTGCCCTATTTGGTTCTATTTTGAGAGGTGACTTTCAACCTGAGAGCAGCGATGTTGATGTATTAGTGGTTTTTGATCCAAAGGCTCGTTGGACGTTGTTTGATCTTGTGAGTATTGAGGATGAGTTTAAGCAGATTTTTGGCAGAAAAGTAGATTTAGTTGAACGTGCAAGTATAGAACAAAGTCCTAATCATCTGCGTAAGCAAGAAATTTTAAGCTCTTTGCAGGTGATTTATGCTGCCTCGTGAGCGCAACTATTTGTTAGATATGCTGCAAGCTGCAAGATTAGCTCAGGATTTTGTGGTTAATTTAGATTGGGATACTTTTCAACTTGATTTAATGTGTCAAGCTGCTGTAACTCGTCAACTGGAGATCATTGGTGAAGCTGCTCGGAGAATTTCTGAAGAATCTCAAGCAGAAATACCAGAAATCCCCTGGCATCAAATTATTGGTATGCGAAATCGTATTATTCATGAATATGATCGCATCAACTTAACTACGCTTTGGGAGACGATTCAACTGGCTCTACCAGAATTAATTGCTGTGTTAGAATCTATCATTGCTTTTGGAGAATAAAGATTTGGTAGGGGCGATCGCCTCAACGAGGGTGGGTTTTTGGGGTGATCACGGTGGGAGGGCAGGTTAAAATGGGGCCAGTGTTGTGGAGCGCGACATGACGTTAACTCTAGATCTTCCCCCTGAATTGGAGCAATACCTTTGCGAGGCAGCGGCGCGGCAAGGGCTATCTCCCGAAGCGATGATGCTACAGCTTGTGACCCAATCCCTAGAGCAGCAACAACAAGCGGAAGTGATTGATATGCTTCAATCCTGGATTGAAGATGAAGATTTTATCGAACAGCAGGAGACTGGGGAATATTTGGTGGGGGCGATCGATGAGGATCGGCTTTCTGATCGCAAGTTATTTCCTTTGGAAATGAAAGGAATCACATGGTAGCCAGAGCAATTGTATTAGATGCGGGGCCAATTGGCATCATTATTGTAGGGGCGAAAAATTTTTCGCCATTACGGTAATTCTGGGTGAAATAGGACTTGACTTAGTATCCTTTATCCTAGTTTTTCTTCTCTAAAAGCCATGCTGTTACGCAAATACCAATACTAGCAGCAATCAACAAGTATAAACCGAATCCAACATTAACTGAGGCAGATAATGCTTGTCCAAAAATGTTATCGCTCAAGTCAGATTTAATTTTGTTGAATGCCATAACCTTGGAAATACCGATCATTCCTGCTATCCCGGCAGGAATGATTACGGCTAAACGATGACCTTGTACCAATGGAGCGGAGGGTTTACCTTTAAAGCCTAAAACAATTGCAGGAATAAATAGGGGTAATGTAATCCATCCATCACCACTTGTGCCTGAGATTGTACCTACCATTGGTGCATGAAGCCAGGGTAAGAATGTGGAAATACAACCAAAAATCCCACATCCGATTATTGCCATTTTTTGTTTGTGCAATGAATCCAAAAGAGGTTTGATGGTGTTAGAAATAAACTCAATAGAGAGTTGTGTTTTATCGATTTTTCTCTTTTCAAGAAACCATGCAGATATACACAGTAATACACCAGATACAGTTAATAGATACAAACCAATTCCAATTGATGATAATCCTCCAATATCTAGAATTTTGAAAAAGCCAATAAAACTAGCTATCACAGCGGGAATTACTGCAATCCAGCGAGGGCTATCCACTAACGGAGTTAGACGATCACCTTTTAAAGCAACAACAATTGCAGGAATAAATAAAGCTAATGTAATCCATCCATCTCCCACTGCTCCAGATACTGTGCCAACAATGGGTACATATATCCAAGGTAGAAATGTTGAAAAGCACCCCATGCTTGCAGTTGCAATAACAGCTAATCTTTGGTCATGTAAAGATTCAATAATTGGCGCATATTTTTCAAGATTTCGCAGTTGTTTCTGAGAAGATGATTTGCTGCTAGATTTAGATTTAGCATGAGAATTACTATAAGGTTTATGTGTAGCTGTTTTAGATTTAATTTTAGAAGAATCAGTTTTTATCGTTGATTTCGTGATAGATAAATTTTGCCCTAAAGACTTTAATTCAATTTGGTGTTTCCAAGTAATTTCAGATTGCCCTTGAATGCGGCCGTAGAGGCGGACTTGTTGGATGCCTTGAGGTTGTAAGTGATTGAGTGCTTTGGTAATCCAAGGAATTAGCTGGGCTTGGGATGGTGTTTTTTCGGCTTCAAATAGGACGTTAAGAACTCCAGATTTTTGGTTAACCTGGGTTTTGATATGTTTGGGGGCTAACTGATGAGCAATGAGCGTGCCAATGGCCTCAATATTTCCCTCTTTCGCCTGCTGAACTAATAAATCTGCTTGAGTCATAGCATTTAGTTTAAAATTTCAAAATCTTTCGTTGAACTGAATAATGACGCAATTTCTTCTAGTCTTTTCAAGACATCCCTGCGACTCCCAGTATTATCAAAATAAAGTGGTTCTTTTTCATTGTTACTTACATTTATTTTCATGAAATTTCTCATGATTGTAGAATTAGAATCCTGACTAAGTTTATCATAATAAAAATCTAGTTCAGACTTAGTTCCTATGCAATCAAGGAAACATAGACGATTTATTTCATGCTCATCATGAGCATCAATATTATCTTTGATCAATTCCAGTATAAACTGTACAGTTTCTTTGAGACTATCACATTGATAGTCACGCCCTTTAAATTTAAAATTAACAGGTGTTGACCGATTATTTCTCGTAATTGTAGGAATATTTAACTCTAGTTTAGGCGAGTAAGCACGATGATAAATTTTACCTCGGTAGATATCCAACTCATGCCAGAAATTTATTGCTAATCCTGACACCGAGCAAGTTATTTTTTTTGAATCAAATACTTCTCGTTTTTTGTTGAAATGTTTTCTGTATTTTTGAGTATTA
The DNA here is from genome assembly GCA_007693875.1 of Spirulina sp. DLM2.Bin59. Taxonomy (GTDB): domain Bacteria; phylum Cyanobacteriota; class Cyanobacteriia; order Cyanobacteriales; family Spirulinaceae; genus Spirulina. The sequence goes on along the minus strand of RECT01000391.1, from coordinate 55 downwards.
CTCAACACATCATCAATCTTATTTTTCCAGATAGTCATCCTTGTATTTATACTTG
>RECT01000118.1 GCA_007693875.1 Spirulina sp. DLM2.Bin59 | reverse complement strand
GATAGGGAATAAAGCTGACGGCATTGCCCAAACGAAACCGCCCCAGGAGCAGCAAAAATAAGCCAGTGGCAAGGGAGCCGAGGGTAATGGCCGCAATCACCGTTAACACCATCGTTTCGGGATCTTGGTCGGCCATTTGGGTGGCGATCGCCGCCGCCAACCCCGCCAACACCGCCGTCGGTGCGGCTAAGGGTGTGGCAATCATCCCCGGCAACGAGCTAAACAGGGCCACACAAATGCTAATGGCCGCCGTGCTAAAAATGGCAATCCCCACCCCCACATTGAGATAAGCCGCCAAACTCCCGGAAAAAATCAATGCTGCGTAGGAAATCCCCCGGATAATGCCAATCACCCCCGTCACCAACCCCGCTAAGGCGCTGGCCAGGAGATGCTGGGGTTGGAGTTCATCGGCGATCTGGGGCAGCGAAGCGATCGCAGTGGCAAGCCTGGAACTAGAGGGGGAAGCAGAAGCCATTAATTTGAGGACTGTTGATAGCGGGTATAGACGGCGGCGGTGGAGCGGTGGGAGGGGGTCACGATCCGGGGAAGATTCTGTAAAGCTTTTTGTACTCCTGCCAGCCCCGATTCTAGCTGATCCATTTGGCCGGCGAGGTTACTCAGTTTCTGGAGTTGACCGGCCATGGCCGCCTGCTCTGCACCTGTGCGAGCTTGGAACATCTCCATCCCGCTTTGCAACGTAGTTATCTGCTGCTGTTGTTGATCTTGGCGAGTCAGTACCTGTTCCCCCTGTAATTGCAACACCTCTAGGGCATTGTGGTGGCTTTGGTTGGTTGCAGCTTGGGCGGTCACTTGGGCTTGAAGACTGGCGACGGTTTTGGCCAGTTCAGTCTGGGCGGCGAGGACTTTTTCCCATTGATTCTGCTGATGTTGGATTTGGCCATTTTGGCTGTAGAGGGTTTGGGTTTGGTGGGCGATCGCCCCCTCCAACCGCTCGAGCCGTTGGCCATGATTATCATGAATTGCCGCCATGTGATCATTAAGTTGATCATGAAACTGTTGATGCTGCTCAGTAATATGCTGCTGGAACTGGGCCTGTTGTTCCCCTTGCTGAGTTTGCAGGGCCTGGATCCGCTCTTGAAAATCAACAAGTTGGTTCTGGACGTGGGCCGCGCTGTGCTGTTGTTGGGTCGTGAGGGTGGCAAGACGGCCCTCAATATAGGGTTGCAATTGGGCGGTCATATCCTCAAGGCTGGGTAAATCTAACGCCAATGGCGGCTGTTGTTGGAGTTGGCGCAGTTCCGCCGCCAAGGCTCCTTGGGCTTCTTGGATAGCGGTGATCTGAGCCTGTTGCTCAAGGTTAGATGGCCCCAGATCAGGGGCTATGGCCTGGGGTGGGGGGGAGATTTGCGCAGGTGTTGGATGATCAACGAGGTTTGCCAACCGTTGTAACTCAGCGCGGAGTTGGGAAATTTGAAAGAGGAGTTGCGATCGCTCCTGATCCGCTTGGGCAAAACAACCCACAATCCAATCGATTAAATCTTCCGGTTGTTCCGTAGAATGGGAATGTGTCGGTTTCAGGGGTTCTGGTGTTTGGCCAGATAGCATCGTGGCGGGAGAGAGGGATTGAGCCGACTGGAGTTGAGCAATCCGGTTTTTTTGTTGCTGAACCGTTGTCCACATATGTCGCGCCCAGGCTTCTAACCCCATCAAGGCTGTTGCGGAAACTTGGTGTTCCAAACGGAATGGCCCCAGGCGAGAAGTGCTGGTATTGCTGAGTTGCCAACCACAAACATGGCAACGATCGACCTTTCCGCTCACGTATTGGGCTTGACACACTGGGCATTCTGCCATTTTTCCTCTTCGTAAAAGCAACGCTGATTAAATAGGACGGCTCCAAATCGGGGCGGAGAATACAGGTTGATTACAAATCTCCATCAAACTGCCCGGATTCCTGGCTTTCTCCTATGCTAATTTAGCCACAGCCATTTTTTGCCAACTTCATCTATTCTTCAAAAATCCCCCGTTTTTTTTTGCCATGTTTGATTCCCGGATAATCCGTCAAGTTTCTGCAACGACCTTACTGGGTGTGGGAATTGGAGGGTGTTGGTTGGGTTGGAGCTATGGAGAGGGGGTGTCTGCCCAACCTTTGCAGGGATCTCCCCCCACTGCCCAGGTCTTAGAACCAGCCCCCGATGTGGCTCGGCTGTTGACGTTAATTAATGATGAGCGATCGCAAGCCGGCCTCACTCCCCTCCGCCTTGACCCCATCCTCACCCTAGCAGCCCAAAACCATGCCGATGCCATGGCCTGGCATAATTTTTTCTCCCATACCAATCAAGAGGGGGTCTTTACGGTGGAACGAGTGATGACCTTGGGTTATCGGGGTTGGGTAGGGGAAAATATTGCTGCTGGCCGGGTTGATCCTCAATGGGTGATGGAAAAATGGCTCAGCAGTCCGGGCTATCGGGCCAATATGCTGGCTCCCCAGGCCCAGGATATTGGTTTGGGGTATGGCATCAACCCAGAATCGGATTACATCCACTACTGGACGGCGATTGTCGGGGATGCAACGCCAGTTGAGCCTGAGCCTGAGGTTGAACCTGAGCCTGAGGTTGCATCTGAGGTTGAGGTTGAACCCGAGCCCGAGGTTGCATCTGAGGTTGAGGTTGAACCCGAGCCCGAGGTTGCATCTGAGCCTGAGGTTGAACCCGAACCCACAGCAGTGCGGGCCATTAACCCAGAAAATCAGATTCGCGACCTGTTGTTTTTGGTGAACCGAGAACGACGGCGGGTGTGCTTGCCCCCCTTGCGATCGCACCCTGATTTAAACCAAATCGCCCAGAGCTATGTCGATGATCTCGCCGCCCAGGGGTTGGAGCGTTGGCAGGCAATGCCCCCGGATGTGTTGGAAACCATTGTGGCGCAACGGACAGACTACGATGCGATTAACATCGGCCAAGCCATTTCCCAAGGCACAGATCGCCCCACCCAAGTTTGGCAAACCTGGCAACTCCACACCCCCACCTATGAACTCCTGCTGCGGCCCGAATATAGCCATGTTGGCCTCGGCTATGCCCATAACCCCAATTCCGCCGCTCCCGACTATTGGCATTTAGTTCTCGCCGAATCCCGCTATCCCGAACCACTAGACCCATCGCGCATTATTGACACCTGGTCAGCGTCTGGGCGTTTGGATGAAGATAGTCCTGAATTAAGCGTCGATGGTAGCCGCTATGCTCTCTATGATTTTGATGGGTTAGCGGGGGAAACCTTTGTGATTGATTTGGAAAGTGAAGATTTCGATGCCTACCTCTTTTTGTTCAACCCCCGAGAGGAGACCATTGCGGGCAATGACGATATAGCCCCAGATAATCGCCATGCCCGGATTATAATCACGCTGCCCTGTGATGGAACCTATCGGGTCATGGTCAATAGTTACGACCCAGACAGTAAGGGAGACTTCATCCTTAGCATTTCCCAAATCCGTCCCTAGGGGTGAAAACTTGGGGGGGGCGAAAAATCTTTCGCCCCTACAGGGGTTTGTAGGCGTGAACCACCTGCAAGCTACCGCCAGCGTGGAGGGTGCGATCCGCGTTAGCGCACCCATCGCCCCCCACGAAGCCCAACTCCGCCAACAGTGCGAGCATATCGGTTTGAATGAACTGCCAAGCGGTTTCCGTCTCAAACAGCCCCATAAATGTTGCTAACCCCGGCCAAAACAGGGGATTCCTGGGGGCATGGAGATCCACAAAGGCCAACACCCCGCCGGGTTTGAGCACCCGCAACACCTCTTTGAGAATTTGCCGCAGTTGCTCCGGCTCCATTTCATGGAAGGCGGCGGCACTATGGACGAGATCAAAGGATTGATCCGGCAGGGGCATGGCCTCGGCAAAGGCTTCAACATAGGTGGCTTGGGGGGCGATCGCCTGAGCACGGGCGATCGCCTTGGGGGAAGCATCCAACGCCGTCACCCGCTGGGATTGCTGGACTAAAATCCGCGTCACCGCCGCCGCCCCACAGCAAAGATCCAACACCGCCGTTTCTGGCTCAATCTTTAACCCCATCAAGGGTAGCCGCCGTAACCGCCCCTCACCCCCCACCGCCAAGGCCGCCACCGCCGAAACGGTGTTATAAATCCACTGGTAGCGGTAGCTCCAAGTCCTGAAAATTGTTGCCATGGGTGATCAAGGGGTAAAGTTTAATGAAATTTGCCAGTGCTGGCAATGCCAGGGGATCGGGAAGGGGAGAATCTTGTTAGACTAATCAAGAGTCTAAACATAAACGAAAGTAATTATCACAATGGATCGTATAGGAGTCCTGCTATTAAATCTTGGGGGGCCAGACAGCCTAGAAGATGTGCGCCCCTTCTTATTTAACCTCTTTGCCGATCCAGAAATCATCCGGCTGCCGGTGCCTTGGCTGCAAAAGCCCCTCGCCTGGTTCATCTCCAGCCGTCGGGCCAAGGTTTCCCAGGATAACTACCGCCAAATCGGCGGCGGCTCCCCCCTGCGGCAAATCACCGAAGCCCAAGGGGAAGCCTTGGCGGCCCAACTCCAAGCCCAAGGTTGCGACAATAAAGTTTATGTGGGGATGCGCTACTGGCATCCCTTTACGGAAGAGGCGATCGCCCAAATTAAGCAGGACGAAATCGCAAAGCTCGTTATCCTCCCCCTCTATCCCCAATTCTCCATTAGCACCACCGGCTCCTCCTTCCGGCTGTTGGAACAACTTTGGCAGGAGGATCCCGATCTCCAACGCCTCACCTATACCGTCATCTCCTCCTGGTATCAACACCCCAACTATCTCAACGCCATGGCCCAACTGATCGCCACTGAACTGGATCAGTTTGCCGACCCGGATCTGGTGCATATCTTCTTCAGTGCCCATGGTGTGCCCTTAAGCTATGTGGCGGAAGCCGGTGATCCCTATCAAAAGGAAATCGAAGACTGCACCGAAAAAATCATCGCCACCCTGGGCCGCCCCAACCCCCACACCCTCGCCTATCAAAGTCGGGTGGGGCCGGTGGAATGGCTAAAACCCTATACCGAGGAAGCCCTCGGATCATTGGGGCGATCGGGGGTGAAGCAGATCGTCGTGGTTCCCATCAGCTTTGTCTCTGAACATATTGAAACCCTGCAAGAGATTGATATTGAATACCGGGAAATTGCTGAG
>RECT01000274.1 GCA_007693875.1 Spirulina sp. DLM2.Bin59 | reverse complement strand
TTGAGATGCTAAGCGCTGATCTAGGTTTTGTCATGGATCAACTTCCCCTCCTCCGCCCTCACCCCCGAACTCACCGAAGATTACAACGAGCGCACCGCCTTAAATAGTTTTCGCATGGCCTTTTCCATCGGGGGCAGCATCCTCTCTTTGGTCATCGCCCAAGTGATGTTTAGCCTCTACCCCGATGATCCCCTCCAACGGTTCCAAGCTTTGGGGCTGCTCTGTTCCTTAATTGCCGTGGTGGCCACTCTGTGGTGTGCGCTGCGGATGCGGGAGCGGGGGGCCGACCCGATTTTGCCCACCACCTGGGGGCGCAACTTGGGCTATGGTTTGGCGACCTTGGGGGCTTTTGGGATGACGGGGGGGATCGTGGCGATCCTGCGGGGGCTGTTGGATTGGTACGCTTTGGCCGGATTGCTCTTGGGCATCCTGTTGATTGCCTTTGGCCTGACGATGATTTTTAATCGTCCCGAAGCCCATTTGATCGGGGCAGTGGCCAGTGAGGCGCGATCGCGCTCCGCCGCCATGCCCAGCCTACCGATCTTGAGCCAGTTAAAGGTGGTGTTCAATACCCGCCCCTTTCTCTACATCATTGGTATTTACCTCTGCTCCTGGTTGGCGGTGCAGTTAACCGCCTCGATCTTGATTTACTTTGTGGTGAGTTGGATGGGGATGCCGGAGGAGGCTTTCCCGATGGTGGCGATCGCCGTCCAAGGAACTGCCCTCGCCATGCTCTTTGTCTGGCGGCCCATCAGTAATCGCCTCGGCAAAAAAAAGGTCTACTACATGGGGACAGCAATTTGGATCGTTGCCCAGGGGGGTCTATCCCTACTGCAACCGGGTCAAACCGGCTTAATGTACGGCCTAGCCGTATTGGCAGGGATGGGGGTATCGGTGGCCTATCTGATCCCCTGGTCAATGGTTCCCGATGTGATTGAATACGACGAACTCCACAGCGGCCAGCGGCGGGAAGGGTTGTTTTATGGGTTTATGGTGTTGCTGCAAAAACTGGGGTTAGCCTTTGCGGTGTTTTTGGTGGGTCAAGGGCTACAACTGGCCGGATTCATTGAGCGGCTCCCCAGCCAACCGATCCCCATCCAGCCGGATACCGCCTTGTTGGCCATTCGTTTAGTGGTGGGGCCGTTGCCCATCTTTGTGCTTTGCCTGGGCATTGTCCTCACCCGCTTCTACCCGATCACAAAGGATTACCACCAAGAAATCCGCCAACAGTTAGCCGCCCAACGGGCTCAATCCGCGTTGGCATCACAACAATGAAGCAACAATAAAGCAGTCCGCTGTGGGGCGTATCCCCACACAGTTTTCGGTCTACCGACTACGGCTGAACTGCAATTGGAGGGCGAGGACGAGGAGGCCGAGGGCAGCAATGCCCAATACCGCCGTCGCCAACGTGGAAACCCCCATCACCAACGTCCGCACCGCTACGGCAATATTTGCCGCTGTCGCGTTCACTGTGGGCAGCGGTTTACTGGCAAAGGACGTGATGATGTTTTGGGTGAGGAAATAGAGGGCAGTGGCCAGGGAGCCGGCGATCGCCGCTCCCGTTAAACAGCGCAGAGGAGTCGTCGGGGTTGATTCCGTCATGGTTTTTCGGGGGATGATAGCAAGGTTGCCGTATCGTGGGTTATAGAGCATTGAGGAAATCCTAACCTATGACCCAACCCACCATTGAGTCAATTCTGCACGAAAATCGCACCTTTGCCCCCCCGGCCGCCTTTGCTGAAAACGCCACCATTAGCAGCATGGCCCAATACCAAGAACTCTATGCCAAAGCCAAGGCTGACCCCGCCGCCTTCTGGGCTGAACTGGCCGAAACGGAACTGGAATGGTTCCAACCCTGGGAGCAGGTACTCGACTGGCAACCCCCCCATGCCCAATGGTTTGTCGGCGGCAAGATAAACATTTCCCATAACTGCCTAGATCGCCACCTCACCACTTGGCGCAAAAATAAAGCCGCCCTGATCTGGGAGGGAGAACCCGGCGACACCCGCACCCTCACCTATGCCCAACTCCATCGGGAAGTGTGCCAGATGGCCAACGTGTTTAAACAGTTGGGGGTGAAAAAGGGCGATCGCGTCGGGATTTATATGCCGATGATTCCCGAAGCGGCGATCGCCATGCTCGCCTGCGCCCGCATCGGTGCGCCCCATAGCGTTATCTTTGGCGGCTTCAGTGCGGAAGCCTTAAAAACCCGCCTCATCGATGCCGAAGCTAAACTCGTCGTCACCGCCGACGGTGGTTTTCGCAAGGATAAAACTATCCCCCTCAAGCCCGCCGTCGATGAAGCCCTAGCCCATGACGGCGTACCCAGCGTTGACAACGTTCTCGTGGTGCGACGGACTCAAGAAAAAACCGCCATGGAGCCAGGGCGAGATCACTGGTGGCATGATCTCCAAGCCGGAGCCAGTGCCGACTGTCCCGCCGAACCCATGGATAGCGAAGACCTGCTTTTCATCCTCTACACCAGCGGCACAACGGGCAAACCCAAAGGCGTAGTCCACACCACCGCCGGTTACAACCTCTACACCCACATGACCACAAAATGGACATTGGATCTGAAAGATACCGATGTTTATTGGTGTACTGCGGATGTGGGCTGGATCACCGGCCACAGTTACATTGTCTATGGCCCCCTCTCCAATGGAGCCACGAGCTTAATGTATGAAGGCGTGCCGCGCCCCTCGAATCCCGGTTGTTTTTGGGATGTGATTGAAAAGTATGGCGTGACGATTTTCTACACTGCCCCGACGGCAATCCGCGCCTTTATCAAAATGGGCGAACATTTACCCAATGCCCGCAATCTCAACTCTTTGCGCCTCCTGGGAACCGTCGGGGAACCCATCAACCCAGAAGCCTGGATGTGGTATCACAAGGTGATCGGCGGCGAACGTTGCCCGATTATTGATACCTGGTGGCAAACGGAAACCGGCGGCTTTATGCTCACGCCTTTGCCCGGTGCAACCCCCACGAAGCCGGGATCCGCTACATTACCCTTCCCGGGCATTTTGGCGGATATTGTCGATCTCGATGGCAATCCAGCGGCGGACAATGAGGGGGGCTATTTGGTAATTACCCACCCTTGGCCCAGTATGCTCCGCACGGTTTACGGCGATGACGATCGCTTCCGTCGCACCTATTGGGAACATATTCAACCCAAGGGTGGGCAGCATTTCTATTTTGCAGGGGATGGAGCGCGACGGGATGCCGATGGTTACTTTTGGGTGATGGGCCGGGTGGATGATGTGATCAATGTGTCGGGCCATCGGTTAGGGACGATGGAAATTGAATCGGCGTTAGTTTCCCATCCCGCCGTTGCAGAAGCGGCAGTGGTGGGCCGTACCGATGAGGTGAAGGGGGAAGATGTCTTTGCCTTTGTGACGTTGGAGGGTAATTATCAAGGCAGTGAGGCGTTGGCGGCGGAGTTGAAGCAGCACGTTGCTAAAGAAATCGGGGCGATCGCCCGTCCCGGTGAAATTCGCTTTACCGATGTGCTCCCCAAAACGCGATCGGGCAAAATCATGCGCCGTTTATTGCGCAATCTCGCCTCCGGCCAAGAGGTGGCGGGGGATACCTCCACATTAGAAGATCGTTCCGTGCTGGATAAACTCCGCAGCGGCGCATAGTTGCAATCAAGGGCCATCCCTCACAAATCTTGCTGTAGGGGCGTTGGCGTAAGCCTGCCGTAGGCACAAAAATTTTTCGCCCTCCCCCACTCCAGATCGCCAGGGGTTAAGTCTTCACGGATGGGGGCGATCGCTCCCCCTTTTGCTATGCTTTTAGGGCTTGGGCAACCCCGCCCCCTGATTCGCTCCCCCCTGAACAACAATGCAACTTTTTGACTGGTTAATTGTCTTGCTGTACCTTGTCCTGGCCATGGGTCTGGGGTTGTATTTGGGACGAAAGGGATCGAAAAGCTTAGTAGATTTTTTTGTGTCGGGGCGATCGCTCTCCTGGTGGTTATCCGGCACCAGCATGGCCGCCACCACCTTCTCCATTGATACCCCCCTCTATATCGCGGGGGTGGTGGGGACGCGGGGCATTGTCGGCAATTGGGAATGGTGGAGCTTTGGGGTTGCCCATGTGATTTTGATCTATATCTTTGCGCGGTTGTGGCGGCGATCGGAGATTGTCACCGATGCCCAACTGACGGAAATGCGCTACGGCGGCCAACCGGCGGCCATCCTGCGGGGCACAAAGGCCTTCCTCTTTGCCCTACCGATCAACTGCATCGGCATTGGTTACGCCATGCTGGCCATGGTGAAGGTGGTGGATGCTCTCCAGCTTTGGCAGAGTGTGGGCATTGAACCGGGGGAAAATGTCAAGCTGTTAAGTGTGATCGGCGTCAGTGTGTTTGTGTTGATCTATTCGGGGTTTTCGGGGCTGTGGGGCGTGGTGGCGACGGATTTTTTCCAGTTTTTCCTGGGACTATTGGGGGCGATCATCGTGGCGATTATTGCCGTCAATCATGTGGGGGGGATGGGGGAACTGATCCCCGCTGTCCAGGCCAGTACCGATTTTGATGCCCTTTCCTTTGTGCCCCTGACGGCCAATTTTCAATGGAGCGATGCCGCCGGAATTAGCCTCACCACCTTTTCTGCCTATTTATTTGTGCAATGGTGGTCGTTCCGGCGCAGTGATGGCGGCGGCGAATTTATCCAACGGTTGGCGGCCGCTAAGGATGAACGGGAAGCGGAAAAAGCCGCCTGGCTGTTTAATATCCTCCATTACGTCGTGCGGACTTGGCCTTGGATTGTGGTGGCCTTGGTAGCTTTGGTGATTTATCCCGATTTAGGCGATCGCGAACTGGGCTACCCCCAATTAATGTTAGATTTTTTGCCCACGGGTCTTTTAGGCCTAGTGGTGGCCTCCCTGATGGCGGCATTTATGAGCACCGTTTCCACCTCGATTAACTGGGGAGCCTCCTACCTCACCAATGATCTCTATTTACGCTTTTTCCGCCCCAACTCTACCCAAGCGGAATTAGTGCTGGTGGGGCGTTTAGCATCGGTGTTGGTGACGGTGTTGGGGGGTGTGGCGGCCTTCTATGCTACCGATGTGGCCACGGTGTTTCGCCTTGTGATTGCCATTGGTACGGGGCCGGGGTTAGTGCTGATTCTCCGGTGGTTC
>RECT01000102.1 GCA_007693875.1 Spirulina sp. DLM2.Bin59 | reverse complement strand
AAGTGGACTCGGTGAGCCAAGAATCCCCGTGCCTTTAGGCCGGGGAGTGTCAACCAACGCAGCCTCCTCCATGCTTCATTCCCTAGCCATTGGCCCCACCCCTAACATAACGAGAATCTAGGCAATCAATAACCGTGGGCCAATGTACCAACCATAGGTTTCACTGTCTGGATCCTGATCCGTCACCAGACAACTTTCCGCCCCATCCACATGGAGGCGCACCAAATAATCTCCGGCTTTCACCCCTTTAAAGGGAATCGTGATCCGGTTGGTGACGACGGAGCGGGCGGGAATTTCAAATAAATAGTTCATGGGACGGTCTACAGACCATTCATTGAGGGAGATGACGACCCGCTGTTGGGGTTGAATGGGGAGATAGGTTGTCACCTCAATGTCACCACTGCGTTTTCCCCGCCCATTGGGGTTGCCATCAACCAAGGCTACAGCAAGGATTGTGGGGCGGAGCACAAAGGGAGCCAGATTTGATTCGATGGTGGCGGCTCTGTCCGGATGGGTTCCTGTGGGGTTATAGGTAATTTTTAAACTTTGAATGCCCGCATGGAGGGTTTCCGGCGGGAGGCTGCTTAAATCGAGGAAAATTTCGTCTTCGCTCAATCGGGTGGGGTTAATACGGGCGGCCCCGATGCGAATCTGGGTTTCGGAACCTTGGAGGGCCGTACCACGAATGACGATGGTGCTCTGGGCTTCGATGGGCAAGACGCGATCGTCGGCGTTGGTGACTTCGATAATTTGGGGGCGGCCACTGAGGGGGGAGGGGCCAATGGGGGGGCGATCTCGCACCGGCAGGGCTTTTTCGCCCACCGCTTCCCCTTCAATCATCACCACTGTGGCCTTATAGGCCATGGAAAGGCAGTAGGGGGTTTGGAAAAACACCGACCAAATTTTCGACAGTTCATCAATGGTGAGGTTGATCGGCATAAAAGACACCTCGGCAAACTGCTCCGTCAGGGTTGAGCGGTTGAGATATTCAAGATGGGCATCTTCAAGGGTGTCGCAGATCGTGTCACGGGAAATTTTCTGAAAGTCCGTTAAGGTGCGGATCACACTACCGAGGAGCCGCTGGGGTTCCAGTTCCGCTTCGTTGCCGTAGCAACTGATCATGTAATGCATATCAAGGGCGGTGCGGGAGCGGATCGCCCCATCGCCGCGCCGGTTCCGCCGTTGGATTTCGGCACTATTGCCCCAGAGGTAATTCATGGGGACATGGTAGAGAAAGAGGTTGACACCACTGCTAGGGGTGGCGGTGCCGATACTATCGGGGCGCAGGGTCGTCACCCTGGCCCCACTGACATCCCCTTGAATGCTGTTTTGGAGCATCCGTTGCAGGGTGGCGGTGACGGTGGCGATCGCAAGATGATTACTCATAAAAGTCTAACTCGGCGTGATCTTGAGTAGGCAAGGGGATCAGGATTTAAGATTTAATTAACCCTAACCGCAGGGCTTTCACAATGGCCTGGGTGCGACTTGATACCCCCAGTTTTTCAAAAATGGAGGTGAGATGGGCCTTAACAGTGGCGACGGTGACATAGAGGCGGTGGGCAATGGCGGTATTGGATTCCCCCTGCACGAGCCAATGGAGCACCTCCTGCTCCCGGTCGGTTAAGTTGAGGGACTTCACCGAGGGAAGGGATTGGCCGGCGAGAAATTGGAAACGGCGGAAAAAGCAGGTGGCCACCTCCGGGGCCAGGTAAATTTTCCCGGCCAGGACGGTGGCGATCGCCGTCGGCAACTGGGTGGCAATACATTCCTTAAACACATAGCCCCGCGCTCCCCCCTGCATCGCCATAAAAATCCATTCATCATCGCGATGGGCCGACAGCACCAACACCATCCCCTCATAGCCACTTTCCTGTAACTGCAACAGGCCATCAATACCGCTGAGGGTGGGTAATTCCAAATCCAATAAAATCATCTGGGGATGTTGCTCCCGGGCTAAGACTAACCCCTGCTCCACGGAAGCCGCTTCCCCGACAATCTGTAAATTGAGCGTCTGATCCCGATTGTAAAACCCTAAAAGAGTGCGCAATCCTTGGCGAAAGAGGGGTTCATCATCAATCAGGAGCAGGGAAACCGGCGCGGTGGTTTCGCCGACGCTGGGATTAGGGTTCATAACTGGAAAGCTCCCAGAGCACCCCAGGCGGTGTTTTTGGGGCTATGGGGGAGTTCGAGGGTAAAGACCGCCCCTCCGTCGGGACGATTGGCGGCCCAAAGCCGGCCGCGATGTTCCCGGACTAAATCGGCGGCGATCGCCAACCCCAACCCCGTCCCCCCCCGCCGTTGGGAATAAAACGGCTCAAAAATATGGGGCAACACCGTCGGGGCAATCCCCACCCCCTGATCACTAATTTCCATTTGAACCCCCCCCTCCAAACCTCGCCAATGACAGGTGATCTTACCCCCCACCGGACTAAACTCTAGGGCATTAGTAAGGAGAACTTCCAAGACCTGTTTAAGCTTCCACTGATCCACCCATAGCCAAAGATCACCAGGGGCAATGGCCAACGCCACCCCCTGCCCCGCCAATCGGGGCGCTAACATCTGCCCCACATCGAGAATCAATTGCCGCACATCCGTCAGGCTCGATTGTAGGGATTGCTGGCCATGGAGATCCAGTAACTGTTTGAGGTTATCGCTCAATTCTGCCGCCGTGGTGCGAATCACATCGGCCTGCTGTTGGAGGGTGGGGTCGGTGAGGCCAAACTTGAGGTTTTCAGCATAGAGCCGGATTAGGGCCAGGGGTTCGCGCAATTGATGTTTCCCCCGACGGAGGGTTTGCTGAAGGCTCTCTAACTCTGTTTGTTGCTGATTGACTTGGTTGAGGACAGTGCCATAGTCCACCAAGAGGTTAAGCCAACGTTCTAAAATCTCCCGTTGAGGAGCCCTTAACCGCTTCCTGCACCACAATGTCACCCCTAGGGAATAGTGGTAGATCACGCCTAATTCTGGCTGGGTTGTCAGTTGATAAACTTGGTGAATTTGGGGGGAATGGGGGCTTGGCCCTGGGGTGATCAGGTGGGGAATTTCCTGTAAGTCGTGGGGCTGGCCTTGGTTCAGGGCTTGCCAGGCGGCGCGTAAAACCGTGAGACGATGGCCGCGCCCCTCGCCATCCTCCCGATATTCTGGATTAATTCGCCACAGTTCTGTCCCGCCAGTAGAGGGTTCCCCGGTCCAGGCGATCGCCATCACCCTGGGTGTGAGGAGGATCAAATCCAGGCATTGGAGAATAATTCCCTCCGCAATGTTTCCTGAGGACTCCCTGGGGAGAGTCGGCTCATCGGGGCTTGAAGTAAAGGAAACAGAAAACATGGATGCCGGGATAACGGGAGCGAGTCTAGGGAGCAGCCGCCTAATTTTTTATTAAAACCAGGAATTCTGGGGCATTGAAGATTTTGCAAGATTTTTTAATACGATTCGATCCAGTCGGGTTCTGGTTCTGGGGGCTGATTTAACTCCTGGAGGGGAGTCCAACCCGCTGCCCAGAGGCGATCGTCCTTGAGTTGTTGGGCATTAACCCAGAGGCACACGGTGGGATCGCAGGAGGAAACCAGTTCAGCAAACACCCATTTTCCCTCATTTTTGCGGTTTTTGACGTGGAAATGCCGCCAACCCAGGGTTTTCTGTTGAGCAGTCCATTTTGACCCCAGGAGGTGGGGAAATTTTTGTTTTTTAGCCATGATGTCGCCAGATGGTAAGGGTAGGGATTTTGCGCCGCGATTAATCGCCATCACGCCAACCCATGGTTTCGGCGGGGGTTAAACTGCGGCCCAGTTTGAGATATTCTGCCTTTGCTCCTTCTAGAATATGTTTCATTTGGACAGGTTCACCCCCATGGGCGGCAAGAAAGGCGGCATTCATGGCAATGGAACGAATATTCCCCCCCGCGACATCTAATTGTCCCAAGAGTTGATGGTTGAGATCCTGTTGGGGCATTGCTTCAGGGAAGATATGCCGCCAAATTTCTGCGCGAGATTCCTGATTGGGAAAGGGGAAATTAATGATAAATCGCAGCCGCCGCAGGAAGGCTTCATCGAGGGAATCCTTTAAGTTGGTGGTGAGGATGGCTAACCCCTGGTAGGCTTCCATCCGTTGGAGCAGATAGCTGACTTCTAAGTTGGCGTGGCGATCGTGGCTATCTTTCACCTGAGTGCGTTTGCCAAAGAGGGCATCGGCTTCATCAAAGAGTAACACCGCTCCCCCGGCTTCGGCAGCATCGAAAATTTGCCGCAAATTCTTCTCGGTTTCGCCAATATATTTACTACTGACGGCACTGAGATCAATGCGATAGAGGTCGAGGCGAAATTCCCGCGCAATTACTTCGGCGGCCATGGTTTTGCCGGTGCCGCTGGGGCCGGCAAAGAGGGCGCTAATCCCTAACCCCCGTTGGCCTTTGCGGCCAAAGCCCCATTCTTCATATACTTTGGCCCGTTGCTGGACTTGGGCGGCGATCGCCCTCAAAATCCCCTTCTCCCGGGGGGGCAAAATCAATTCATCCCAGGTGGCGAGGGTTTCCATCCGTTGGGCCAGGTGTTCAATTTTGGGCCGGGCTTGGCTGCGGCAAAAATTCCACAGCCGTTGGGCGTATTCTTGGGGAGAGGCTTCGAGACGAGAAACCTGGCGGGCGGCTTGGATCGTGGCGGCAGAGAGGTTGAATTGAGCGACTAACCCTTTCAGTTCGCCATTTAATCCCTGGGCCTGTTCCCCTAGGGCCGCCTCCCATAAATGCAATTGTTCACCATAGCCGAGGCGGGGCAGATCAAAGGGGGCGATGGTGCAATGGGGAACGGTGAGCCGTTCGGGAGTGGCGACGATCGCCCCGCCGGGAATGGTTTGGAGGAAGAGATGGAGGGCGGCGGTGTGGGTGGCGTTGCTATCCTGTTCGATCAGCAGCAGGTTGGGGGCGAGGGTGGCCCACCGTTGCCAACGGCTGACCAACTGCTTGACGGCGGCTAAATCCGTAGGCAGGGCGGAGGCTTTGAGGCTGTAGACGGCTTGGCCTAAGCTCTGGCTCAAATGGTGGGCAATGGCGGCGGCCTGTTCCGGGTCGGAGCCGCACAATTGCACCATTGCCCCCGGTTGCTCAAGGATGGGCAGGAGTTCTGCCTGAAGCTTGGCATGGGAGGGGGG
>RECT01000256.1 GCA_007693875.1 Spirulina sp. DLM2.Bin59 | reverse complement strand
GCTGGCTATCGCGTCCTCACCATCACCAACCCCATCGAAGCCCTACCCCTGCTCCTCAAACATAAACCCGATGCGGTGCTGTTGGATCTGGTGATGCCCATCGTCAACGGCTACGAAATTTGTACCCAAATTCGCCGGGTGAGTGAGTTTAAAACGCTGCCGGTGTTGATGTTGACTGGTAATGATGGCGTGGTGGATCGGGTGCGGGCAAAAATGGTGGGGGCTTCGGGGTTTTTAACGAAAACCACCAGCGGTGCGAAGCTCAAAGCGGCTTTGCAATCCCAACTCGCCCCTGCGGCCTAATCTCCATCATCACTGACAATTGATAATCCCTCGACTAATACCGATGGGGTGAGGTAATTCCCTACCCAACGGAGATCACTCCCTAACACCACAGGCCTGTTGAGGGCGTTGTAAATATTCCCGGCGATCATCGTGTCCTTGACCCGGCCGATCAGTTCGCCATGATCGATGCGATAACCTAAATCGACATTGATAGCAAAATCTCCAGATAAATCCCCACCCCCGCCGAGAATTTGATCGACGACGAGGCCGTTGGGGATCATCCCCACCAGTTCCCCGACGCTATGACTGCCGGGGGTGATGATCAGATTCACCAATCCGGGGCTGGGGTAACGGCCAAGGCTACCGCGAAAGCCGTTGCCGGTACTGGCTTGGCTCAGTTGGCGGCCGACGCGGCGATCGCAATACATCCTTTCAAAAATGCCCTGGTTGATCAGTGTTAAGGCTTGGGTGGCCATGCCTTCATCATCCATGGGGCAGTAGTCATCCCCGGCTTGGGGGTCTTGGCGGAGGGTGAGGTTAGGGGCCAGGAGGCGATCGCCCCGCCGTTGACTCCAAGGGGATGCCCCTTCTAAGCAGGCTTTACCGCTCATGGCTTCTTCCAGGACTTCCCAGAGCAGGGTTGCGGCCTTGGGGGTAAACAGAACGGGCATGGAGCCGAGGGGGGCGGGGGCATGGTCTTGGGCCCAGGTTAAATGGGCAAAAATCCGATCCAACAACGTTTGGCAATCCGGGAGCGTGGCCCCTTGGCTGTCGAGATCATCATAAATCCCTAAAAAATCCTCGCCCCGCACCCATTCCACCCCCAGGCTGGCACTCAAACCGGTACTACGGTAGGAGCCGCGAAAGCCGCGACTGTTGAGCAATACTGTGGTTTCGCGATCGCATTCCAGGGTTAAACCACAGAGCACATCGGGGTAACGGTCGAGAATTTGGGCGATCGCCTCTCCTCCCCAAGGGATTAATTGGGAGGTTTCAAACCAATGGCCGGGATCTTCCCCTTCAAAGCAAGGGCCATCGTAGAGTTCAATCTCTTCGGGGGAATTGAGTTGGGCGATCGCCTTAGCCTTCGCCACCAAAATTTCCGGCTCCACGGCCCCATAGGCCACCGCCAACCCCGGCCGCCCTTCCACCCAAACCCGCAGGGCCATCCCCTCGGAGGTGCTACTTTCCAACTGTTTAAGACGATTGGCTTCAAACACCACCGGCTGACTTTGGGCGGTGGCGCAATAGACTTCAGCGGCTTCAACTGCGGATTTTTGGGCTAGGTCTAGGATTTGTTCGGCTAGGGAATGATTCATGGGGAGTAGGAAGTGGGAAGTGGGGAATATCGCGTAGGGTGGGCAATGCCCACCCAGAGAGGGTTTCAGGTTTCTGAAACCTCCTCACAATACTGACTGTTGATCATGCCACGAGTTTTTACGTCGCGAGCCAACCAAACCCACGACTTGTTTCGCTTGTTGTCCGAAAATGATCACAATTTATACCAAAATTGTAACGATTTTTTACAAGCCCATTTTTCTGTGCCAAAATTGAGCTGGCAGGATGTAGTCATTCTCTTGACACAACCAATCATGAAGTCAACTAGCCAGTTTTAACCGGTTAGTCTTGCTCGCAGTGATTTTTCTAGTTGCTATGAGAACTTAATCATGGATGATTTAGACATCAATTTAGAAGATCAACGTCGCGTCATGGCGACGATTGTCTTTAGTGATGCTGTGGGCTTTAGTGCTCAAATGGCCACCGACGAAGAACGAACACTACGATTAGTCGCACGAGATTTACAATTAATGCGACGCATTTGTGAAGAAAAAATGGGACGGGTGCTCAAGTCTACTGGGGATGGCTTGTTAATGTACTTTGACGATCCTTTCAATGCAGTTGCTTGTGCCTTAAAAATTCAACAGGAGTTAGCAGATCAGGCTAAAAACCTAGCAGACACAGATATTTTAGCCCATCGCATCGGCGTTCATTTGGGTAACGTTTATCTCCAAGACAATGATGTCATGGGTAATGGTGTTAATATTGCCGCCCGGCTTCAAACTCAAGCGGAACCTGGTGGCATTTGTTTATCAAAAACCATTTATGACCATATTAAGAAAACTCTAGATATTAAAGTTACCTATTTAGGTCTGCGCGAACTCAAGAATATTAGCGAAGCATTCCCGGTGTATCAGATTCTTTTAGACTCTGCCCGTGAATCTTCCCAGCGGCGATCGCCCTCAGTGCCACCGCGCCAAGACTATCGCAACCGCCAGGTTTTACTGGACAAAGTTAGTCGTTACTGGATTCAAGGGGTTTTAGAGACCTCTCTCCAGGGTCGGGTGGCGTTGGAGTTAGGCCTAGATATACGAGAAGACCTACTGAATAGCCCTTGGGGTTTGGTCTGGCAGAGTGAAGATGGCCAGAATGCCCTACCCCCAGGAACGCAGGCGATTGATCAATTCGATGCTCTCGGGTCTTGCCGTAGCCTCTTGATTTTAGGAGACCCTGGTTCAGGTAAAACCACCACCTTTTTAACCATTGCCCGTGAGTTAATTGAACGAGCCAAATATGATGTCAGTTTGGCTATTCCTGTCGTCTTTAACCTTTCTTCCTGGCCAGGCAAACGGGAAACCATTGCTCAATGGCTCGTGACAGAATTAAAAAGTAAATATCAAGTCCGTCAGGAAACAGCAACCACTTGGATTCAGGAACAAAAGTTATTGCTCCTGCTCGATGGACTCGATGAGGTAGAGTTTAGTCGGCGTGACGCTTGTGTGGCTGCCCTCAATCAGTTTTGTGAAAATCATGGCGAAACAGAACTCATTGTCTGTAGCCGTATTGGGGATTATCAAGCCCTTCAGAACCGCTTACAGTTTCAGGGGGCTATTTGTCTACAACCCCTCACGACTGAACAAGTTCGTAAGTATTTTGCCAATGGGGGGGAACGGTTAAAGGCGATCGCGACCAGTATGGAGCAAGATCAGATCTTGCAGGAACTGGGTCGATCTCCGTTGATGTTAAGCATTATGTCATTGGCCTATGAAGGTATGCCAGCCAGTGAACTTGAGGAGCAATCTAGCCTGGATGAGCGTCGTCAACATTTATTCAACCGCTATATCCAACGGATGTTATCCCGGCGTGTGGGGTCAAAACCCTATGAAGATGAACAGACGAAGCGTTGGCTAAGTTATTTAGCGCAACAGTTGGTCAAGGAATCACAAACCGTCTTTTTAATTGAAAACATTCAACCGAGTTGGTTAACCACTTTTGCTCAAAAACTGGAATATAATCTCAAGCTTAACGGCATCATTGGTATGGTATTTGGAGCGATCGCTTCCTCCATTTTTCCCTATATTTGGGAGATGCAACCCAATTTTTCTGTGGTTGTCTACAGCATTATCGGTGGGCTAATGGTGGGACTTATTGCTGGGTTATGGGGGACAGTAGTGGACTATCTTGGGGGACAACGAATTAACACCACTACTAAAACATTGATCAGCAGTGCCTTAGCAGGGTTGATGATATTGATCTTCAGTGGAGTTTTTAATTGGGGCTACAATGCCCTAATGCCGCCTGAAGCACAGGGTGAACTAGCCATAGGTCGCTGGGAAAATGCCCCCTTTTCTTATGCAATTTACACATCCATTGTTTTCGCCCTTTGGGTGATTTCCCAAAGTCCTATCGTTCCCAGTAACCAATTGCAATGGTCTTGGCTGGGAGCGAGACGAAAACTAGTGGATGGAATGTTATGGGGACTGGGAATTGGCGTCGTTTTGGGAGGGATTACAGTTTCAATAACCATTGCGCAGATGAGCGATTTTTTGGATGGATCTAGTTACATCCTCTTTTGGACTCTATTTTTGTTTTTGGGTGTTCCTTTGGGGTTAGCCGGTCAAGTCTTAGGGGGGTTGATCGGTCTTCTCATTGGTGGCTTCACTGGGGTCGATGTTGATCGCACCATAAAACCCAATCAAGGCATCCACCAAGCGTTACAGAATGGCTTAATTTTGGGTGTATCTATAGTGATTTTGTTCGGAACGCCAATGGGACTCTTGGGTAGTTTGATCGGTTCCTGGGCAGCACCGATGATTATGGGTATGGCCCTAGGAGTTACCATCAGCTTTTTGAGTGGTGGCTTGACGGTCTTGAAACATCTACTATTGCGGGTACAGTTGCGATCGCTGGGATGCATGCCTTGGAATTACGCTCACTTTCTAGACCATGGGACTTCCTCTATTTTTCTCCAAAAAATGGGCGGTGGATATATTTTTGTACACCGCTTACTCCTGGAGTATTTCGCTAGTTTTGCCGATGTATCTTAAAGAACTTTGCCCCTAAACTATTTGGGCAAACATTTCATTTCTAGATCAAAAATATGAATACAAAATCCTGGAAACTCTATCTATTGATTATCATCAACATCCTGTTTATTGGGGGGTGGTCTGCCCAGTTGCTGATAGTTCAAGGCATGACGAAAGAAACGATCTCCGATGTTGAAGAATATGTTGAAGATATTTATCTAGAACTCACCCCCCGTGAACCCAATGCGATCGCTGTAGAAATAGACAAGTTTATTCAAAACCACCAACAGTCTATTAGTGGTTCAGCAAGGAGGTATTTTGAAGATATTAGGAAATCTTCTGATGATCACTTACCAGAAATTCCTGATGATCTGGTTAAGCATCTTGATCAACATGCTGCGGATTTAAGCAGTTTTCGCGATCGCCTGCTGCAAGGAGAAACGCCAGATGTAGGAATACCCTATGATGTGAGGGATTTAGACTTTTCTTCAAAAGTTCCCAGTTTCAGTTTTTTAAAACTAGTGAGAATAGCAGAGCTATTCATGCTCAGGGCCATTCAACATCACCAAATGGGTCAGGTAGAAGAAATG
>RECT01000389.1 GCA_007693875.1 Spirulina sp. DLM2.Bin59 | reverse complement strand
TTTTTCTGCAAGTGGGCTTTCGGGGAGCCTTCTGGCTGAATATCCTCCTCACCCTCTTGGGCTAGATTCCGGGGATTGTCCATGCCGTTTGGATCATTGCCAAAGAAGATTAGGTCATCGATCGCAGCACAACGGGTAGGGGACTAACTTCCCCCTTTGGCGCTAAACCCCCAGAACCCCCCAAGAGGGCAGGATTGGCCAGAGCCAAGAACACAAGGGGGCATTAGACTAGATAGGGCCCTATTGTGCAAAATCCCATGAGCGAACCGAAAAACTACAAAGAGACCATCAACCTACCCCAGACCGCCTTTAATATGCGGGCCAATGCTGTCGCCCGTGAGCCGGAACTGCAAGCCTTTTGGCGGGAAACCCAGATTTATGAACAGCTAGCGGCGGACAATCCGGGCGATCGCTTCGTCCTCCATGATGGCCCCCCCTACGCCAACGGCACGCTCCACATGGGCCACGCCCTCAACAAAATTCTCAAAGATATTATTAATAAATATAAACTCCTCCAGGGCTACAAAGTCCGCTACGTCCCCGGTTGGGACTGCCACGGCCTGCCCATTGAATTAAAAGTTATTCAAACCCTCAGCCGGGAAGAACGCCAAGGCCTTAGCCCTTTGGAACTGCGCCAAAAAGCCAAAGCCTTTGCCCTTGAGATTATCGACAACCAACGGGAAGGCTTTAAACGGTTTGGCATTTGGGGGGATTGGGAAAATCCCTATCTCACCCTCAATCCTGAATACGAAGCGGCGCAAATTGGCGTATTTGGGCAAATGGCCCTCAATGGCTATATTTATCGCGGCTTAAAAGCTGTCCATTGGAGTCCTAGCTCTAAAACGGCTTTGGCAGAAGCTGAACTGGAATACCCCGATAATCACGTTTCCCAAAGTATCTATGCCGCCTTTGGGATCACCGCCCTCGCCCCCACTGCTGACGATCTCCAGACATTTCTCCCGGATCTAGGGGTGGCGATCTGGACAACAACCCCCTGGACAATCCCCGGCAACCTGGCTGTTGCCGTCAATGGCCAGCTTACCTATGCTGTTGTCGAGGCGGCTGAACCCCTTTGCGGTTGTCGTTATTTGATTGTGGCGGCGGATTTAGTCCCCACGTTGGCGGCTAAATTTAAAACGGAACTGACGGTGAAAACCACGGTACTAGGGGCAGCATTGGAGCATTGCACCTATCGCCATCCCCTCTTTGACCGGGAAAGCCCCGTCGTCATTGGCGGCGATTACATCACCACCGAATCCGGGACGGGGTTGGTGCATACTGCCCCCGGCCATGGTCAGGAGGACTTTATCACCGGGCAAAAATACGGTTTGCCGATTCTTTCCCCGGTGGATGGAGATGGCAACTTTACCGCTGAGGCGGGGCCCTTTGCGGGGTTGAATGTGTTGAAAGATGCCAATGGCGCAATTATTGCCGCCTTAACAGAGGCAAAGGCTCTCATCCTGGAAGAAGCCTATAACCATAAATATCCCTACGATTGGCGCACGAAAAAGCCGACGATTTTTCGGGCAACGGAACAATGGTTTGCTTCTGTTGCGGGATTCCGGGAGCAGGCTTTGGAGGCGATCGCCTCCGTCCAATGGATTCCCCCCCAAGGGCAAAACCGGATCACACCGATGGTGAGCGATCGCGCCGATTGGTGTATTTCCCGCCAACGCAGTTGGGGGCTACCGATTCCGGTGTTCTACGATGAAGCCACCAACGAACCGCTCTTAAATGCGGAAACCATCGCCCATATTCAGGGGATCATTGCCGAGCGGGGTTCCGATGCTTGGTGGGAGCTATCGGTGGAGGAATTACTACCGCCTAGCTATCGCAACAATGGCAAAACCTACCGTAAGGGCATGGATACAATGGATGTGTGGTTTGATTCCGGTTCCTCCTGGGCAGCGGTGGCCCAACAGCGGCCGGAATTAAAATATCCCGTTGATTTGTATTTAGAAGGCTCCGATCAACATCGCGGTTGGTTCCAATCGAGCCTCCTCACCAGCGTTGCCACCCATGGCCACGCCCCCTATAAAACCGTCCTCACCCATGGCTTTGCCCTCGATGAAAAGGGCTACAAAATGAGTAAATCCCTGGGCAATATTGTCGATCCTTTGGTAATTATCAATGGCGGCAAAAATCAAAAACAAGATCCCCCCTACGGGGCGGATGTGTTGCGCCTTTGGGTTTCTTCCGTGGATTATTCCTCCGATGTCCCCATTGGTAACACGATCCTTAAACAACTCTCCGATATTTATCGCAAAATCCGCAACACCGCCCGCTTTTTATTGGGAAATTTGCACGATTTCAATCCTGCTACTGATGCCGTTCCCTATGATCAATTGCCGGAGTTAGATCGCTATATGCTCCATTGCATTGATGGCGTATTTAATGAGGTGACGGCAGCCTTTGAGAGTTACCAATTCTTTAAATTCTTCCAAACCGTCCAGAATTTCTGTGTGGTGGATTTGTCGAATTTTTACCTCGATATTGCCAAAGATCGCCTTTATATTTCCGCCCCCAATGCCCCCCGGCGGCGCAGTTGTCAAACGGTGCTGGCCATTGCCTTGGAAAATTTAGCCAAGGCGATCGCCCCCGTCCTTTCCCACATGGCGGAAGACATTTGGCAATTCCTCCCCTACCCCACCCCCCATGATTCCGTGTTTCAAGCCGGTTGGGTGCAAACCGATGCCCAATGGCAACAGCCGGAATTGGCGGGCAAATGGGAACAGTTACGGGCCTTGCGGGATGAAGTCAATCAGGTGATGGAAAAAGCCCGCAGTGCCAAGGCCATCGGCGCTTCCTTGGAGGCGAAGGTGTTGCTCTCTGTTGCCGATGTTGCCCTCGGGGAACAGTTGGCGGCCTTTAATCCCAGCGATGCCTTAACGGGCAATGGCGTGGATGAATTGCGCTATCTCTTCCTGGCTTCCCAGGTGGAACTGTTGCCCAATGGGGAGGCGATCGCCCCCCTGGATTACCACAGCATCACCGAAAACCTCGCGGTGGGGATTGTCGCCGCCACGGGGCAAAAGTGCGATCGCTGTTGGAACTATGCCGACACCGTGGGGCAGTTGGCGGATGATCCGACATTGTGTGATCGCTGTGGGGCGGCCCTAGCCGGTCATTTCTAGCTGTCGCATTGAGCACCGTTGCCCTTGGGCCAAACCGCTAAAATCGGTTATGCTCCTGGGCATCCCTGCTCATTTCCCCCTTTTGACTATGACTGCATCCCCCTCTCTTCCCCCCCCAGCGATTCGCCTCACCCCCCTTAACTGGGTTCGCGACAATCTCTTCAGCCCCTGGTACAACACCCTGATCACGATTGTTGTTGGGGGGGGATTCCTGTTGGGAGCCTATGGTTTCCTGACTTGGGTATTTACCCAAGCCCAATGGCAGGTGATCGAGGCTAACCTCCATCTCTTTGCCACGGGCCGCTACCCCAGTGCGCAATATTGGCGGCTCTGGGTGGCGTTGGGGGTGGTGATGACCCTATCGGGGATTTCCTGGGGCGTGGTGGCTCGCAATGTGAAACTGTTTAGCCGCAATGTGTTGATTGGCTTGGCGATCGCCGCCGCCCTTTGTTTTTTAATCCCCACCCCGATTGTGCCCTGGCGATTATTGATCGTGGGAATGTTATTGATCCTCGTAGCAGCGGCTTGGATCGGTCAGAAAATCGGCCAAAAAGTGCCGCAAATGGGGCAATACACATCATTGGCCTGGATTGGCTCGTTCCTGGTTTATTTCTGGTTAATTAGTGGCAATTTAGGCTTAACCCCCGTGAAAACCAATGAGTGGGGCGGGTTAATGCTGACGGTGTTGATGGCGGTGATTAGCATTGCCCTTTGTTTTCCCATTGGCGTGGTTGTGGCCCTGGGGCGGCAAAGCAATTTGCCGGTGGTGCGGTTGTTTTCGGTGGTCTATATCGAAGTGATTCGCGGCATTCCCCTCATTGCCATCCTATTTATGGGCCAGGTGATGATCCCGTTATTTCTACCGGAAGGGATGCGGCCAGATCGGATTTTGCGGGCAATTATTGGCCTGACGCTGTTTAGTTCCGCCTACTTAGCGGAGAATGTGCGGGGGGGTTTACAATCCATTCCTCGTGGTCAAGAAGAAGCCTCTAAAGCCTTGGGGTTAAATCCACCCCTCACCGTATCGCTGATTATTTTGCCCCAGGCGATTAAGGCAGTTATTCCAACCATTGTGGGACAGTTTATTAGTCTATTTCAAGATACAACCCTGTTGGCGATCGTTGGATTGGAAGAGTTACTCGGCATGAGTCGCTCCATTTTGGCCAACCCCAATTTTATTGGTCGTTTTGCCGAGGTTTATCTCGCAGTGGGGGTGATGTATTGGGTCTTCTGTTATGCGATGTCCTTGGGAAGTCGCTATGTAGAGAAAAAGCTCAACACCAGTCATTAACCTGACATTTTCTCGGTTGATATTTGGAGGCATCGAAATCTTATGGAATTCATGCTCGTTGCGATCCTTAAGGGGATTTTACAATATGAAGCCGATAAAATTAGTTATTTAGCAGTAATGGAGGATGGTTCTGTCATCACTCAACTAAAAAAGGAAAGTTGGCGATCGCCGATAGTAACAATTTTCGGATCGTGACCTGGTTAAGGAATAGTCAAGGGCTAGAAATGACCTCAGGCCAACAAGTTGAGCGACTATTGAACTTCACCCGTACAACGACATCACCTCCGTAATCCCCAACCGCGACTGTACCCCCAAGGTTAAGGGCGATCGATGCCCCAACCGCAAATGCTCCACCCCGGCACAGGCAATCATCGCGGCGTTATCGGTACAGAATTTTAAGGGGGGGAAATGGACAGCTAAACCCTGGGGAGCCGCCGCCGCTTCCAGGTGTTTCCTGAGGGCACTATTGGCCGCTACGCCCCCCCCGATCGCAATCATGGGTAAATCATGGTCAAGGGCACAGGCGATCGCCCGTTTGGTGAGCGATCGCGCCACCGTTTCCTGAAAACTGGCCGCAATATCCGCCACCGGCACAGCCTCCCCCTCAAACCCCTGCACCAACCGCAACACCGCCGTTTTCAAACCGCTAAAACTGGAATCATAGGGGTGATAGCCCTGGTTATTCGGCAGGGAAACCCGGCCCTCCGGTAAGGGAAACGCCATCGGATTACCCGTTTTAGCAATGCGGTCAATGGCCGGGGGGGGGGGGGGG
>RECT01000330.1 GCA_007693875.1 Spirulina sp. DLM2.Bin59 | reverse complement strand
CCGCTTAATTGGCACATCGGGAACGATTGAAACCTTGGCGTTGCTCCAAGCCCGCAGGGTTAGTGAAGAACCCCCCAGCCCCCTCAACGGCTACACCGTCAGCCGGGAGCAGTTAACCGAGCTGACGGAGCAGTTGGCCCAGTTGCCCTATGGCGATCGCGCTCTCTTTCCGGGGATGTCGGAGCGGCGGGCGGAAATCATTGTCGCGGGGGCGGTGATTTTGCTCGAAGCAATGGAAATGTTGGGGATGGAGGAGATTAGTATTTGTGAGCGGGCGTTACGGGAGGGGATTATTGTTGATTGGATGCTCACCCATCGCTTGATTGCGGATAAGCTCCATTATCAAAGTGAGGTGCGCGATCGCAGTGTTTACAGTATTGCCCAAAAGTATCAGGTGAATATGGGCTATAGCGAACGGGTGGCTAAGTTTGCGGTGGATTTATTTGATCAATTGCGGGGCAAGCTCCATTTTTGGAATGAAGCGGAGCGGGATCTGTTGTGGGCGGCGGGGATGCTCCACAACAGCGGCCTGTATATTTCCCATGCGGCCCATCATAAGCATTCCTATTATTTAATTCGCCATGCGGAGCTTTTGGGTTATACGGAGTTGGAGGTGGAATTGATCGCCAATATTGCCCGTTACCATCGTAAGAGTAAGCCGAAGAAGAAGCACCCCAATTATCACGGTTTGAGCAAGCCCCAACGGCAACGGGTGGATCAGTTGAGTGCGATTCTGCGGTTAGCGGTGGGTTTAGATCGGCGGCAAATTGGGGCGATCGCTCAGGTCAATGCTGCCTACAATCCCCACCACAAGGTTTTACAACTCCACCTCACCCCGACGGATCCCGCTGATCCCTGTGAGTTAGAATGCTGGAGTTTAAACTATAAAAAGGATGTGTTTGAGGAGGAATTTAATCTCACTATTGAACCCTTAATCGGCTAATGGCTTGATAAAACCATGCCAACGGTTTTATTCTAGATTCATGGTTTTGCTCTATGCTAACACCGCTGATCCAAGCCCTTCAACGAATAGCTCCCAGTCGTTTCCACCATAACCCACCGATAGTCTAACCCACCCCCCCAGAACCATACAGCCCGTTTACAAAACCGTAACGATGGAGTAGTGCCCCCCTAAACTAAAGCTTGCAAATCCAACGCCGCCTGATTCAACTGCTGGGTTCCCACCCGCGTTTGCCGAATCCCGGCGGCGGTTTCCTGTGCCCCTTGGTTAAGGGTCAGCATTGCCTCTGCTACCTGTTGGGTGGCGATCGCCTGCTGTTTAACATTCAAAGAAATTTGCTGATTATTCATCACAATTTGGTTAATTGCTGCCGCCACCTGTACAAACTTATTTGCCGTTGCTTGGGTGATGGTAATGCTGCTTTCCACCGTTTGCGTGCCGGTGTGGGTGACAATCACTGTCGAATTGGCAGCAGTTTGGATATCGGCAACGAGGGTATTAATTTGGGAAGCAGATTGCTTACTTTGATCCGCCAATTTGCGAATTTCGCTAGCCACAACGGTAAACCCTTTCCCCTGTTCCCCCGCCCGCACCGCTTCCACCGCTGCATTGAGAGCCAATAGGTTCGTCTGGTTGGCAATATTGCTCACCAATTGGGAAATGCTGCCGATCTGATTGGCCTTCTCATTGAGTTTGCTAATTTGAGTGGCGATCGCCCCCACCTGTTCCCGCAACGCCTGCATTTCCCGTAGGGTTTGGTCAGCGGATTGATTGCCCTGATCGGCCAAGCTCCGCACATCTTCAGCGGCGAGGGTGGCTTGTTCGGCTTGGTGGGCGGATTGCTGAGAAGAAGCCCCCAACTCATCCATTGTTGTCGTGGTTTCATTGACAGAAGCAACCTGTTGGCTGGCGGTGCGCTCCTGTTGCTCCGTAGTGGTGGCAATTTCATGGGAAGAAGCGGCGATCGCCTGGGTTGCCTGCTGAATTGTGCGTGTGACATTGCCCGTAATCCACAGAGCCAAAGCAACCGCCACCGTACCCAGCACAAAAGCACTGATTAATAGTCCCACAATTAAGAGATTTAAAACCGCCGCTGCTTCCCCTTGATAAACCAATACCAATTCACGAATTTCCGCATCAAACTCCCGATCTAATTGGGTAAACTGATTAATGAGTTGCCGTCCCGAATCCAGATTAAATAAGCGAGTCACCTCTTCAACTTGACCAGATTGCAGGAGCACCATCATCTGATCTGCTAATTGTTGATACTCACGGGTGTACTGCTCAATTTGTTGAAGACGATCGCGCTGAACATTTGGCAGGTCAAAATCATTGCGAATTTTTTGGAGAGTTATATCAAAATCTCGATTAGCTTGGCGATATTCATCCAGATAGCTACTGTCCCGGGAAATGAGATAGCCTCGGGTTGCTTTGACCATTTCCATATTGGCAATTTCGAGAGCATTAGACTGATCTAATAAGGCTTCGGCTTCTTCAATCACTGCAAACGTTTGGAGAATTTGTTGCGCTGTCACCCAACCAAAACCTGAAGCTCCAAATAATGCCATAATGGGCAAGGCATATCCAAAAAGAATTTGCTGGCGAAATTTCCAGGTTTTTAACATAATCTAACTAAACTCCCATAGGGTAAACTTTGTCAAAGATAAAAACGATGCTGATGGAACAGTATTGCAAAATCACTAATCGAAACCATGGCGCCCACTGCAAATGATCTCATCTTTTACCCAGTCATTGAGAGATCATTTCAGTTTGGAAAGATGCTTTCCAGTTTATGTTATTCCCCTTGCCTTCGCCCTTATCCGGATCAGTCAAGGCCATCCCCCCCTGAATTCAGCGTATGATGGAACGACTGACCGCTACGTTTCCCTTGGCTATGGCTCTTTCTTCCGTGGTGCGATCGCTCTGCCGCTCGCCCTTAACCCAGGATTTCATCGAAAAACTCCACAATGCTGCCCCGCTGCACCTCACGGGCGTGGCACGGCTGCCCAAGGGTTTAGTCAGTAGTGCGATCGCCCAAGAGCTAGAGCGGCCTTTACTGGTGGTTTGCCCCACTCTCGAAGAAGCGGGGCGATGGGCCGCTCAGTTGGAACTGATGGGCTGGGATCCAGTACGATTCTACCCCACCTCCGAGGCTTCTCCCTATGAACCCCTCGATCCCGAATCGGAAATGATTTGGGGGCAGTTGGCGATTCTCAGCGAACAGGTGCGGCATCCGGCATTTAAAGGGGCGATCGTCACCACGGAACGCGGTTTACAGCCCCATCTCCCGCCGCCGGAGGTGTTGGCGACCCAACTGCGGGAATTGCACACCGGCATGACCATCGCCCCCAAGGATCTCGATCTCCATCTGGCTAGCTTGGGTTATGAGCGGGTGGCGCTGGTGGAAAGTGAGGGGCAATGGAGCCGCCGAGGGGACTTGGTGGATATTTTCCCGATATCGACGGAGTTGCCCCTGCGATTGGAATGGTATGGGGATGATATTGAGCGGATTCGGGAATTTGACCCCGCCACCCAGCGATCGCTCGATACGATTCAAACCTGCCTCCTCACCCCCACCAGCTTCACGCCTCTCCTGGCTGCGGCCCTCACCGATTGCCCCGAACTTTCTGCATCGGAACAGGCCGCCCTTACTGGGGGGGAATGGCCCCCGGGCCTGCGCCGCTATTTAGGCTTGGCTTATCCTGAACCCGCCAATCTCCTCCATTACCTCCCCGCCAATACCCTCGTTGTCATCGATGAACCGGGGCAATGCCAAGCCCACAGTGGCCGCTGGGTGGAATATGTCACGGTGCAATGGCAGGCCCATCCGTCCCTTCCCCCGTTGCATCGGGATTTTGCCACAATCCAAACCGCCATCATGGCGCAATTTACCACCCTTTCCCTTTCAGAATTAGTCATTGAAGGCCAGGGGATTAATCTTTCCAGTCGTCCGATTCCCACCACCCCCCATCAATTTTCTAAGTTGGCGGAAATTCTCCGAGGCCAGCGGCAGGTAGCCAGCGGTTTAAACCTGCAACAGTATCACCAATGGCTTATTTCTGCCCAACCTTCCCGCACCGTTTCCCTACTCCAAGAACACGACTGCAACGCCCAATTTATCCCCAATCCCAGGGATTATCCCGCCATTGAGCGATCGCACCAGCAACATTGTGCTGTTGGTTTGAAATATTCGGGACTCGCAGAATTAGAGGGGTTTATTCTCCCCACCTATCGGATTGTGGTGGTGACAGACCGGGAATTTTTTGGCCAGCATAGTTTGGCCAGCCCCACCTATATCCGCAAACGTCGCCGCGCTGCTTCTAAACAGGTTGATCTCAATAAACTTTCCCCCGGTGATTATGTGGTGCATCGCAACCATGGCATCGGTAAGTTTTTGCAGTTGGAAACCCTGGAGGGGCGGGATTATTTAGCGATTAAATACGACGATGGCATTTTGCGCGTCCCCGCTGATTCCGTCGATAGCCTGTCACGGTTTCAACAGACGGGAAAACGGCCCCCGGAATTGAACAAAATGGCGGGGAAAACCTGGGAACGGACGAAGGCCCGGGTTGAAAAGGCGATTAAAAAGGTGGCGGTGGATTTGTTGGAACTGTATGCGAAGCGATCGCAACAGACCGGCTTTGCCTATCCCGGTGATGAACCTTGGCAGGGGGAATTAGAGGATTCTTTCCCCTATCAAGCAACGCCGGATCAACTCAAGGCGACCCAGGATGTGAAGCGGGATCTAGAGAGCGATCGCCCCATGGATCGCCTCGTTTGTGGCGATGTGGGGTTTGGTAAAACCGAGGTGGCGATCCGGGCTATTTTTAAAGCGGTGACAGCGGGGAATAAGCAGGTGGCCTTTTTAGCCCCCACGACGATCCTCACCCAACAGCATTACCACACCCTCAAAGAACGGTTTGCCCCCTACCCGATCCAAATTGGGTTACTCAACCGCTTCCGCACCGCATCGGAACGAAAAGAACTGCTGCAACGGCTCAAAACTGGCGAGTTGGATGTGATTGTAGGAACCCAACAAATTTTAGGGAAAGGGGTACAGTTTCGGGATTTGGGGTTATTGGTGATTGATGAAGAGCAGCGGTTTGGCGTGAACCAAAAGGAGAAAATCAAGGCGCTGAAAACCCAAGTGGATGTCCTCACCCTCACCGCCACGCCCATTCCCCGCACCCTCTATATGTCCCTCTCCGGCATCCGGGAAATGAGCCTAATCACCAC
>RECT01000388.1 GCA_007693875.1 Spirulina sp. DLM2.Bin59 | reverse complement strand
CAAGGCTAACACCACCTGTCGCGCCACCACTGAACCCCCTTGATCATCATGGAGCCGGAGGCGAGGGGTGCGGGATTTGCCCACCGGTTCGAGGGCAGTAATGGCGGCCGGTGTGATCGCCGCCTCCAATTGCCAACGGGCCACCACATCTTCGCAAAACTGATTAAATAGCTCCCGACCGGGGCGATCGTAGGGGGGATGGAGTTCGTGGCTGCGGCCGGTGGCGAAGCGACGCAGGGCGTAGGGGTCGGGGTCGGGATGATGGACGGCGGGCGATCGCAAATAGGGGATATCCAAGGCGCGGAATTGATGCCGCCATTGGGTTAGCCATTGCCCTTGGGGGTCAAAAATAGCGAGGCGCGATCGCCATTGGGGCTTTTTCTTGAGGAGATGGGTGGCGAGGGTGAGGCCGTGGGGGCCAGCACCAATAATTGCCACATCCAGAACCGGAGGAGCAGCTAGGGTCATGGGGTAAAGGGTTGAAAATCAGGATCGTTCCGTTTAGAATGAGAACCATTCTCATTTTAACGTCTCTATGACTTTACCCGACGCTCCTGCCCTTGAACCCGTCGATCCCACCTTAGAACCCGCGACTCCCCTTGTGTATCGTCCTCGTCGGCTCCGCAGTAACCCGGCCATCCGTCGCATGGTTCGAGAAACCCACCTCGAAGCCAGCCATTTAATCTATCCCCTGTTTGTCATGGAGGGGGAAAATCAACAGGTTCCCGTCCCCTCAATGCCCGGTATTTTTCGCTATACCCTCGATCTGCTTTTGGAAGAAGCGAAAACGGCGGCCCAGTTGGGGATTGGGGCGATCGCCCTTTTCCCCCTCATCCCCGAAGCCCAAAAAGACAACACCGGCAGAGAAAGCTACAACCCCGCCGGTCTGATCCCCCGTGCCCTTCGCGCCCTGAAAACCGCCATCCCTGATCTGGTGGTGATTAGTGATATTGCCCTCGACCCCTATAGCGACCAAGGGCACGATGGCATTGTTGATGAAGCGGGGCGGATTCTCAATGATGAAACCGTTGCGGTGTTGTGCAAGCAGGCGATCGCCCATGCCGAATCCGGCGCGGATTTTGTCGCCCCCTCCGATATGATGGATGGCCGCATCGGGGCGATCCGCCGCGCCTTGGATGACGCAGGCTATGACCACACCAGCATCCTCGCCTATTCTGCCAAATACGCCTCCGCCTACTATGGCCCCTTTCGGGATGCCCTCGATTCAGCCCCCAAATTTGGCGATAAAAAAACCTATCAAATGGACATCGCCAACAGCCGCGAAGCCCTTAAGGAAGTGGCCCTCGACATTGCCGAAGGTGCAGATATTGTCATGGTCAAGCCCGCTCTAGCCTATTTAGACATCATCGCCCGCATTAAAGCCACCACCAACATTCCCGTTGCCGCCTACAACGTCAGCGGCGAATACGCGATGATTAAAGCAGCGGCCCAACAGGGTTGGATTGATGAAAACAGGATGATTTTAGAAACTTTAATCAGTATTAAACGGGCCGGCGCTGATTTAATCTTGACCTATTTCGCCAAACAAGCCGCCCAATTACTCACCCATTCCCCCCAATAATCCCCATGAATTCCCCTTCCACCCCCCCCATCCCCAAACGGGGCATGCCCCTGACCATCATCACCGGCTTCCTCGGCAGCGGCAAAACCACCGTCCTCAATCACATTCTCAACCATTGCCAAGATTTAAAAGTGGCGGTTTTGGTGAATGAGTTTGGTGATATTAACATTGATAGCCAGTTATTGGTTTCGATGGATGAGGATATGATCGAATTGAGCAATGGTTGTATCTGTTGCACCATTAATGAAGGGCTAGTGGATGCCGTTTATCGTGTCCTAGAGCGGGATAAGATTGATTATTTAGTGATTGAAACCACGGGCATTGCTGATCCCTTGCCCATTATTCTCACGCTCCTGGGTACAGAATTGCGGGAACTGATTCACCTCGATTCGATTTTAACCCTCGTGGATGCGGAAGCCTTTGATGAGAATCACTTTGAGAGTGAAGCAGCATTAAACCAGATTATTTATGGGGATATTATCCTACTCAATAAAACCGATCTGGTGAGTGAGGAAAAATTAGCGGCATTGGAAGCATTCATCCATGATTGCAAGGTTGCCCCCCGGATTTTACGCTGTCAACGGGGAGAAGTTCCTTTGCCCTTAATTCTAGATGTGGGGGCGAATAATCCCAGTCAGTATCAAGAACTCTTGACCGCTGAACCGGAAGGTTCCCACGATGGGCATGATCATGAGCACCATGATCATCACGGCCATGAACACCATGATCACCACTATGATCATCATTCCCACCATCTAGATAATGATGGCTTTATTTCCTATTCTTTCCAGAGCGATCGCCCCCTTTCTATCGAAAAGTTTCAAAGCTTCCTCGATGATTTGCCCGCCAATATTTTTCGCGCCAAGGGCATCCTCTGGTTTAGTGAAAGTGAGCAAAAGCATATTTTCCAACTCAGCGGCAAACGCTGCACCATCACCGCCGAACCTTGGGGCGATCGCCCCCGTTTTAGTCAATTAATCATCATTGGCCGTCAACTGGATCAAGCCGCCCTCGCAACGGCCCTGAAGGCATGTCACGCCCTCACCCCGGCCACCCTTTAACCCATCAACCCTCACCCCCTTTCCCCAAAGATGGGCGGGGGGAATCGTTCATCAATTCCTGAAGATTATGCCTAAAACCCTACCCCATCCCCCTCAACCGGGACTTTACCTTGTCGCTGGCCCTCCCGGTGGCGGTAAAACCCACTGGATTCGGGAACAACTCCTCACCCATCCCCAAGGTTCCGCCTATGGTTCCCCGAGCCAAAGCGGGTTTTGTCTCGATTTAGCTTATTTGGAAAGTCAAACCCCGATCCAGACGATTGATGCGGCTCAATTGGTGGAAGTAGCCTATTGGGCCCAGCAACGGCCCGTTTATTTGGAACTGGGCTTTCATGTGGATTTGGCCGCCCTGCCCTCTTTCCCGGAGGTTGTCCCCTGTTCGCGCATCGCCATCTTGCCCCCAGGGGTTGCCCTCAGTGAGTGGCACAGTTGGGCTGATGATCTGGTGGTGGGCATGGGGCCGATGGTTCCCCAATTGCCGAACCAGGTGCAGAAATCTTCCCTGACGGGGGAAGTGTTTGATCCCGCTAGTTTAGATGTGGTATGGCATGAGTTGACCCATGGAGCCTATGGCCGGGTGCAACGGGCCAAGGGGTTGTTTAACCTAGCCGATGGCTCAACCTTTTGGTTTAGTTTTAATGCTGGACAACCGAGCCACTTTGAGGAACTGCCCCGGCCCCGTTGTCTCACGGGCCGTCCCGCCGGGTTGAGTGGCATTGAGGTGATGGGGTGGGATGTGGATGCGGGGGCGATCGCCGCCAGCCTCACCGCCAGTTGCCTCAGCGACGAACTCCTCCACCACCACCAAGCCCAACTCCGCGATGCCCAAGAACCTGTTGCAACCCTTTCGGAGTCAATCTTATGAAAATTGCTGTACTGTCTTGCATTCATGGCAACTTTGAAGCCCTCAATGCCGTACTCAGGGATCTCGATCACCAGGGGGCTGAGGAAATCTATTGCTTGGGGGATTTGGTGGGCTATGGCCCCCATCCCAATGCCGTTGTGGAAATGATCCGGTCTTTAGATATTCCCACCTGCCAAGGTTGTTGGGACGAGGATATTGTCGAAGGTTTAAATGCCTGTGAATGTAGCTATCCCTCCCTCCTGGCGGAAGCGCGGGGCAAACTGGCCCACGAATGGACAAACGCCCGCATCCATGAAGAAGTGCGGGATTATTTAGCGCAACTCCCCCTCACCCTCAAACGGGATGACCTCTGTTTTGCCCACGGTAGCCCCCAAAATCAGCATGAATATCTGATGCCGGAAATGAACGCCTTTGCCGCCCTGGAGCGGGTGCTAGCCGTTGATGCCCGTATTCTCTTTTGTGGCCATACCCATGTGCCCTACGTTCGCACCCTAGAAGCGGGGACGATGACGGTACGGCTCCATCACACCCCAGACCAGCGAGAGCAAGCCTTTACCACCCCCCTACGGCGGATTGTCAATGTGGGTTCTGTGGGGGAACCGCGCCACGGTCGCCCCAACGCCACCTACGTGATTTATGACACCGATGGGGATCAGATTACATTGCGAGAGGTGGAATACGACTATGAAAAAACCTGTGCGGCAATTATTGACCAAGGGTTGCCGCCGATTTTTGCTTGGCGGTTAGCTCAGGGTTTGGAGTTTGCCGAGCGGGCCGATGATCCCAGTCATGTTTGTGAACGTTAGGGGGCAAAATGTGGGCAATTTTAACGGGCATTGAAGGAAATTTAGCGGCCTATGAGGCGGTGATTGCGGATCTGCGCCGTCAGCCGGTGGAGGATCTGTATATTTTGGGGGATGTTTTGGGGTTACAGGGGCCAGTGGGGCCGCTGTTGGAACGGTTGACCCATCCCCAAGCGGGGGAGTTAACCCCCCAAATTTGTAGCGGGTTTTGGGAGGAGCAGTATTTGCAGATGCTGGGGTGGATGGGGGGAGAGCCTCGGCGGGAATGGGTGGAGCCGTTAATGGCGGCGGTTCCTGAGGGGGCTGTGGCTTGGGTGCGATCGCTCCCCTTTGGTTTTTTTGAACTCGATTGCCTTTTAGTCCATGGCAGTAGCCAAGGGGTGGGGGATGAACTCACACCGGCAACGCCCCCCTGGGAATTGTTGGACTATCTCGTCCGCATGGATGCCCATTATCTATTTACAGGCCGTTGGGGGAAACCCTTCCATGTGGAATTGGCTGAGAGTGAAATCACCGCTGAGGTGATCACCTTGGATCAGCCGCCCCTTTCCCAACAGGCCCGCCTCTCCGAACGCCATGTGATCGGCGTGGGAACCGTGGGCCGGATCCCCGGTGAGGCCCATTATGGTTTGTTCAATCCGGGGACAGGCAAGATGGTGTTTAAATCGGTGGCCTATGGCAATCCTTAAGGATAAACGCCGCCTCACAGCAGCCCAAAATTAATTCCCCACCCGCTCCAAAAACGTGCGCACTTGGCCATCTTGACCCAGGAAAAGGCGGATTTCGGCGGTTTGGTTGCCGGTTAAAGGCGAAACAAAGGCTTCCCCTAAACGGGGCATGGGGGTTTGGGGGAGGTATTCCGCTGCGGTGGTTCCCAGGGGGAGGAGTCGCTGCAAGGAGC
>RECT01000061.1 GCA_007693875.1 Spirulina sp. DLM2.Bin59 | reverse complement strand
AGACGTGGTAGGAGCCGGTCATTGCGAAACCGTAGGGTGTGTTGGGGGAAGGTGGCCGCCGCCACAATATCATAATAATCATCCCCTAAATTTTCTAAAAGGGTTTCGTAGGGGAGGGTGAGTAAGGGGTTGGGCATGGCGGGAAGCGTCTGCGCTATGGTTGATCTTTAACCATTTTAGAGAGCTAGGGTTGAGCGGGGGGCATGATGGCGGATGGGATTATGTATCAAGAGGATGCCTATGTGGTGTTGGCTTCGGATCAGCCGGAGGAGGTGATCCTAATGGCGGCGGAGTTACAGGCAAAGCTGGAGGGGGTTTTGGCGGATCTCGATCCGTTGCCCCGTGAGCTTGAAAAGTTTAGATCACGGGCTGATCAAGCCCGCCATTTGATGGAAACGGGTTGTGAGTTGGATTTAGGGCCGGGGGCTTATTTGCAGTGGTATGTGGTGCGGTTGGAAAAGTAGGGGCGAAAAATCTTTCGCCCCAAATCTTTCACCCCAAACCTTTCGCCCCAAACCTTTCACCCCCAATCTTTCACCCCGAATCTTTCACCCCAAACCTTTCGCCCTCTGCACCACTGCTCTATCCTCTCTCCTCTATCCTCTTCTCCTCCATCTCCCCGATCGCCTCCCCTAAGCCCTCCAATGTGTACGATCGCGCCTCAATATCGACGCGCCCGAAGCAGTCTCGACAGGCTTGGGAGGTTTGGGGGCCAATGGAGGCGATTTTGATGGGGGCTAACAGGGTTTGCCAGTGGGGGATGGTTTGGAGGAGGTGATGGGCGTTAATGACGGTTTTGGAACTGGCGAAGGTGATCACGTCAATTTCGCCCTGCTCTAAGGCCGCACGGGCAGCGGGGGCTAAGGTAGCGGGGCAACCGGATTCGTAGGCGGGGACTTCCCACACCGTCGCCCCCTGAGCTTGAAAGGCTTTCACCAACACATCGCGGCCGCCGGTTTCGACGCGGGGAAAAAGCAGGGTTTTGTGGGCGATCGCCTCTGGGAAATGCTCAATTAGGGCATCGGCAATATAGTCCGGGGGGATGAAATCCGGCTGGAGGTGATAGCGGGCTAACGCTTGGGCAGTTTTGCGGCCAACGACGGCAATTTTACAACCCCCTAAGGCCCGACTATCTAAACCTTGATGCTTGAGGCGTTGAAAGAAACCATCAACGCCATTGGCAGAGGTGAGCAGCAGCCAATGGACTTGATCGAGATGGGTGATCGCCTCATCCAACGCTGCCCAAGATCGGGGGGGCTGAATTTCCAAGGCGGGCATTTCCACCACCTGCGCCCCTAAATTGACGAGGAGATCCCGAAAGGGGCTAGCCTGATCCGCTGCCCGCGTCACTAAAATTCTTTTACCCGCCAACGGGCCGCCACTGGTTTGTTGTAATTCCACCACATCCCCCACGACAATCACACAGGGCGACAGGGACACCCCCGCCACCTGTTCTAGAATATCAGCGGCGGTTCCCCGCCAAACCCGTTGAACTGGGGAGCCGGCGGCCTGGATGATGGCGATCGCCCTTGCTGGGGGAACCCCTGCCCCCTGTAATCGCGCTAAAATTCCCCCTAAATTCCGCCCCCCCATTAAGAACACCAAGGTTTCTAACTGGGCTAAGGCGGGCCAGGGGAGGCGATCCAAATCATGGGCGGTCATGACGGCAAAACCGGAACTGTAGGCCCGATCCGTGAGGGGAATCCCAGCCAAAAGGGGAGCGGCTAAAGCGGTGGATACCCCCGGAACCCATTCCCAACTACAGCCGGCGGCCTGGAGGGCAGTAATCTCAGGGAGCGATCGCCCAAATACCCCCGGATCCCCCCCCTTGAGCCGCACCACCTGCTTTCCCCCCTGGCAATAGTTCACTAATAACTGATTAATCTCACGTTGGGGCGTACTCACGCCGCCCCCCCGTTTGCCCACGGCGATCGCCTCACAATCCGGGCGAGCCGTTGCCAACAATGCCCCATCCAGGAGGGCATCATAGAGAATCACATCAGCAGCTTGGATTAGGGCTAAACCCCGTTGGGTGAGGGTGGCGGCATTGAGGCCGGCCCCAACGAGATAAACTTTGCCCAGGGAAAGGGTCATGGTCGGCAGGGAATTTGTGGATTTTTTCGCCCCAAGGGTAGCTCAGAGCCAAAAGATATGTTATCGTAGTTAATCGCTAAGGACGCATAGCTCAGTTGGTTAGAGTACTACGTTGACATCGTAGGGGTCACTGGTTCGAACCCAGTTGCGTCCATTTTATAGATGATCTCAATATTTCGGAGGGGCGAAAGATTTTTCGCCCCTACCCCAGGGATTGGCATTCGTTAACCTTGCCTTTACCCAGCCCTCAAAAACCCATGGTATTAATGGCCACAGTTAGCCCTTCCCCAATTCAGCCATGGGTATCCCCCTTTTAAATCCGCCTCACCTCACCCATCCCCTCACAGATTTTCCCTACGAAGAGCGTCGTCTCCATCCTTTCCGCCGTTATGACTTGATTCCCCTTGATCAGCGGGGAGTATGGTTGTTGCGCTGTGGTTTTGTCCAGTTAACCACCAGCCAATTGAGTGGCGATGAGGTAATTTTAGGCTGGGTGCGGCCCAATGAATTTGTCGGCCCTTGGTTTACGCGCCTGACGGTTTATGATGCGATCGCCCTAGGGGATGTCTATCTCCAATGGTTTAGCCTGGAAGAGATTGAGGATTCTACAGAGTTGATGCGATCGGTGTTGCACAGCACGCGGCGACGGTTGCAACAGACGGAGGCTATTTTAGCCATTGCTGGTCAGCGGCGGGTGGAAGATCGTTTAATTCAACTGTTGATCCTCCTGCGGGAGGAATTGGGGGAAGGCCAACCGGGGCAGCCTTGGATCAAACTGCCGATCCGCTTCACCCACCAAACCCT
Organism: Spirulina sp. DLM2.Bin59; assembly: GCA_007693875.1. GTDB lineage: Bacteria > Cyanobacteriota > Cyanobacteriia > Cyanobacteriales > Spirulinaceae > Spirulina. The sequence goes on along the minus strand of RECT01000061.1, from coordinate 2,322 downwards.
CGCCAGCACCATCGGCACAACCCGCGTTACGATTACCCGCCTCTTGGGCAAATTTCAACGGGAAGGATTGATCAATTTAGGGAGCGATCGCCATCTTGCAATTCATCACAGTCTGCTGAACGCTTAACATCCTCCCCAGCCCAAAGGCGTGGAGATTTCCCAGTCCGACCATTAATAGCAAAACATCAACGCCCACAGGTTTTGATATTTTCCTCAATCTGTTCCTCGGCCCTGGCCGTTAACCCTAACCGTGCATCCTGGTAAAGTCGCTCAAATTCCCGGTCATAGTGGGCCGCCACCACCGGATTTTCAATCACGAGGATTGTCTCATCATTGGTATGGTTAGCCGCCGCTGACCAATTGTGGGAGCCGGTAATTACCAACCGCTGATCCACGACACCAAACTTGTGATGGAGCTTATCTCCCCGGGGTAAATTGGGAATGCCCACCGTGTCAATGGGGTTGGGCCAGGGGCGATTATTGGGGTCAATGCGGCAATTTTCCCGTAACTCCACCCCTAACAGGTCTAAACCTTCGCTGAAATAGCGAAAGGCAAAACTGGGGTCAATTAAAACCCGTAAACTCACACCTTGGGCGTGGCGATTGCCTAAGGTATTGGACAGACCCTGATCAGAAAAGACAAACAGGGCAAGATCCGCCCGTTGTTCGCTGGTGTTGAGGGCGCGGGCAATCATACCATTGCCACTGTCGGCCCAAGGTTGGGTGGGGGAAGTGGGGGAAAAGTGGAGCGTGACGCGGGAAGCGCCAATCATGAACATTTGGGGCAAACGGCGGGGTTTTTGGAGACCAAAACGGCTATCGGGACGGCCACCGGGGCCATCCCCCCACATCAGGTTAAATTCTTCGATAAAGGCTTGGGCGAGGGGGCGATCGCGCACCACTAATAAATTATTGGCATTGCCCCGGCTCTCAGGTTCCGTCATATCCCCATGGATATCACTGAGGGTGAAGTTGGCTGAACCCGTCACCACGATCGCCCCATCCACCACCAAAAACTTATGGTGCATCAGCCCCGACCCCTTGCTACCGTCAGCGGTGTCGTCAATGAGGGGAACCCGGCCATTGCGGAGGATGGCGATCGCATCATTAGCCGCCAACTCCGCCCCACTGATCTGGCCGTCCCCATCGGTATCCACAAGGGCCAGCACTTCCTGCCGGAAATTACTTGAGCCGGGGCCGCTGCGATCGCTCTCATGCCAATACTGGTGATAACTATCCTCAATCACCACCCGCACCCGTACCCCCGCCTGGTGCTTCGCCACCAAAGCATGGGCCACCCGGGGCAAACGGAGTTCCTGCACAGCGAGATCAATACTCGTTTGTGCGGCATCAATGTGGGAGAGAATCACCGCTTCAAGATCATCCCCAGGCCGCTCAATATTGCGATAGGGGTCGCGGTAATCCGCCCCCTGGGCCTGGTTTTGATTCATGTAAACCTGAATGTGAGGGTCTTGGGGCAAGGGGGCGGGCCGCTGAACAGCAGGGGCAATGGGGAAAATTTGCTGAAAGAGGGGGGTGGCTTGGCATCCCCCCAAGGTAATTAAAATCGCCAGGGAGAGCGATCGCCCCCCCATTTTCCCAATCCACCGCTGTACCCTTGCCATCTCCCTGCCCCGGATAAAACAATCCGATTTTAGCGATCAATGGGGTTGTCGCTCAAATTCCCTCCAAAATCAACGGATCAAGGATCAGCAACCCCAGAATCTCCCTAGCAAGGGGTTCAGAAATTCGGTAGACTTTGTCCATAGCGATCAGGGCGAATAATGGCGGATCATAAAGTGCTGCTCCTCGATGACAACCCCGCGAGCCTTGGAGAGCTGCGGGGAATGCTTCCCGGTGGAAATTTTAGCCTCATTGAAGTCACAGACGGCAAAACCGCCCTTGCGGTGATTAAGCAGGAGGTGAAAAACCTGCGCCTGATCGTCTTTAAATTCAACTTACCCCAGATCAGCGGCTGGAAGATCCTCAGCAAAGCCCAGGAACATCCCAAGCTACGCGAAATTCCCATGGTTTTGGTGGCAGAAGCCCAGGATCCCGTGGCCAAAGTCCTCCCGGAACCCCACCGTTACTACTTTGCCGTTATCCACAAACCCTTTAACCGCAAAGCCTTTCAAAACGCCATTAAGCAAGCCGTCCACCGTGCCGCCTTGCCCCGCGATGGTGCGCCCAATCCCCCAGCAGTCAAAACAGCCCCCCCCAAAACAAAACCCGTCGCCACACCACCGCCACCGCAGGCCGCAAAAGTCCCTGCCCCCCCGAAAGTAGCCGCCGCGCCGCCGCCGTCCCGGGCCAAAGTTGCCG
>RECT01000436.1 GCA_007693875.1 Spirulina sp. DLM2.Bin59 | reverse complement strand
GCCGACAGCGATCGCTACAATATTTCACCTCCTCCCAACAGGTGGCCCATTTTTTTCGCCAAGGGTGTGCTACACGGATCGCCCCTTTTCCCCAGTGATGGCAATGGCGAGACTAATCTGGGGGGACGGTTGAGTTATGATAGATTTGTACAAATGCACTGCATGACCCGTGTATGATAACTCTTGCAAATTTCTCATTGAAACCTATCCCGCAGACTTTGCCGCCTGGTTAATTGGTGAGCCTATCCCCCTCACCGAACTCAAACCCACTGAATTAGCCAGTGAGCCAATTCGTGCCGATTCATTGCTTTTGCAGGGGGATGATGTGGTGCTCCATATCGAATTCCAAACCCAGCCAGACCCGACCATGCCGCGCCGGATGGCGGATTATTTTCTGCGGATTCAGAAGAAGTTTCCCCAAAAGCGCGTCAAACAAGTGGTGCTCTATCTCCGCACCAGTCAATCGCCCCTCGTCTACGAAACCCAGTTCCAATGCCAAGGGATGACCCATCGCTTTGAAGTCGTGCGATTGTGGGAGCAACCCCAATCCCTATTCTGGGATGTTCCCGGCTTATTACCGTTGGCGATATTGTCCCAAGCGGCGGAAGATAATGCAGTGGGCGTACTTCAGCAAATTAAGCGCCGGATTCCCGAAATTGTCACCGATGAGGGAATGCAACGCAATTTAGAAGCGACAACGGCAGTGTTTGCAGGGCTAAAATTAGAAGCAGATGTGATTCAACAAGTTATCAGGAATCGAGCAATGCGAGAATCAACGTTTTATCAACTCATGCTCCAAGAAGCTCGTCAAGAAGCTCGGCAAGAAGTTCTTCAAGAAGGTCGCCAAGTAGGTCTTCAAGAAGGTCGCCAAGAAGGTCGTCTGAGTCTGCTGCGGACAATTGTGCCAATCTTGCAGGGTTGGGGGATGCCCATTGAGCCGATCTTGAAGGTTGCGGGGGTGACGTTGGAGGAGTTAAAGCTTGAGGGTGAAGCCACTTCAGAGGATGGCCGGGAACTCCCCGAAAATATGGCAGAGTGAGCCATTATCCTACTTCGTCGGGTTCAGCGTTCTTAGTCCTGCGCCGCCGCCGACAGCGATCGCTACAATATTTCACCTCCTCCCAACAGGTGGCCCATTTTTTCCGCCAAGTGAAGGGGCGATCGCACACTGGGCAAATTTTTTGGGGTAGATCAGCTTTTTGGCGGGCCATGGGCATCCTCTGGCGGGGAACTTCCCGAAGATATGGCAGAATGAGACATTGAGCCAATTTTATCGAAATTGGTGGCAATCTTTCAGTGAGGCTGCACGCAATCCCATGACGGCTAACATTCCCACCCTGGCCCCCCAATACGACCCCAACAGCACCGAAGCCAAATGGCAAGGCCATTGGGAAACAGAGCAGGCCTTTCGTGCAGACCCCACCAGCGGCAAAGAACCCTACACGATCATCATCCCGCCCCCCAACGTCACCGGCAGCCTCCACATGGGCCATGCCTTTAACACGGCCCTGATTGACACATTAATCCGCTATCACCGGATGCTCGGTAAAGATGTGCTGTGTTTACCCGGCACAGACCACGCCAGTATTGCCGTGCAAACGATTTTAGAGCGGCAACTGCGGGAAGCGGGCCAAAGCCGCGAAGATATTGGCCGGGAGGAATTTCTACGCCGTGCTTGGGCATGGCGGGAGCAGTCCGGCGGCACGATTATCAATCAATTACGCCGCATTGGCCTCTCAGCAGACTGGACGCGGGAACGGTTCACCCTCGATGAAACCCTCTGTAAAGCTGTCGCCCATGCCTTTGTGCAACTCTACGAAGCAGGCTTGATTTATCGCGGCAATTATTTGGTGAATTGGTGTCCTGCTTCCCAATCCGCCGTTTCTGATCTGGAAGTGGAACCCCAGGAAGTGGATGGCCATCTCTGGCATTTTCGCTATCCCCTCAGCGATGGGACGGGGTTTATGGAGGTGGCGACGACGCGGCCGGAGACGATGCTCGGGGATACAGCGGTGGCGGTGAATCCCAGCGATGAACGGTATCAAAGCTTGATTGGTAAATTTTTAACGCTGCCGATTATTGGCCGCCAGATCCCGATTATTGCCGATGATTTTGTTGATGCCAGCTTTGGGACGGGTTGCGTTAAAGTGACCCCGGCCCATGATCCCAACGATTTCGCCATGGGGGAACGGCACAATCTGCCGATGATTACGATCCTCAATAAAGATGGCACGGTGAATGAAGCGGGGGGGGAATTTGTCGGCCAGGATCGGTTTGTGGCTCGAAAAAATGTTGTCCAGAAGTTGGAAGAATTGGGAATGTTGGTGAAGGTGGAACCCTATCGCCACACCGTCCCCCATAGCGATCGCGGCAAAGTCCCCATTGAACCCCTCCTTTCTACCCAGTGGTTTGTCAAAATTGAACCCCTCTCCCAAAAAGCGCTAACGGCCCTCGATCAGGAAGATTCCCCCCATTTTGTCCCTGATCGCTGGCAAAAGGTCTATCGCGATTGGCTGGTACGCCTCAAGGATTGGTGCATTTCTCGGCAACTCTGGTGGGGGCATCAGATCCCCGCTTGGTATGTGGTCAACCACACGGAGGGGCAAATTACTGACCATACCCCGGTGATTGTCGCCCATGATGAGGCGGCAGCTTGGGCCAAGGCTAAGGCGGAATATGGCGAAGATGTGCAGTTAGAGCGGGATCCCGATGTATTGGACACCTGGTTTTCATCGGGATTATGGCCCTTTTCCACCATGGGCTGGCCGGAGGAAACGACGGATCTAGCGGCCTATTTCCCCAACAGTACCCTCGTTACCGGCTTTGACATTATCATCTTCTGGGTGGCCCGGATGACGATGATGGCGGGTTATTTTACCGATCAAATGCCCTTTAATGATGTCTATATTCATGGCTTGGTGCGGGATGAAAATGGTAAGAAAATGTCTAAATCCGCCAATAATGGCATTGATCCCCTGGGATTGATTGCCAAATATGGGGCGGATGCGGTGCGCTATACCTTAATTAAGGAAGTGGCGGGGGCAGGCCAGGATATTAGTTTGCAGTACGATCGCGCCACGGAAACCTCAGAAGCCATTGAAGCTTCCCGCAATTTTGCCAATAAGCTTTGGAATGCGGCGCGGTTTGTGTTGATGAATTTAGAGGGGCAAACCCCGGCGAGTTTAGGGGTTCCCGATGCTAGCAGTTTGGAATTGAGCGATCGCTGGATTCTCTCCCGCTTCTACCACACCGTCGCCCAAACCCGCAGCCAAATCGAAGCCTACGGTTTAGGGGAAGCGGCTAAGGGGCTATACGAATTTATTTGGGGGGATTTCTGCGATTGGTATATTGAACTGGCCAAGCCCCGGTTAAGGGAGGGCAGCCCCGCAGCTTCGCGACGGGTAGCCCAGCAAACCCTCGCCTATGTTTTAGATGGGATCTTAAAACTCCTCCATCCCTTCATGCCCCATGTCACCGAGGAAATTTGGCAGACGTTGCACCAATCCCCCGGTACAGTCCTCGCCACCCAACCCTATCCGGTGGTGGATGAAATTTTGGCGGATCAGCCGGAATTGCCCCCCCTGGAGACCGCAGAACCTACCAGTGCTGCCAGTGCGTTAACCAAACAGAAACCGCTGTTAGTCGCCTTGGGGGTGGGGGCGATCGCCTTCCTCAGCCTCAAAGTTCTCGCCACTATCCTGGGAACCATCGAAAGCATCCCCCTCTTGGCTCCCAGCTTCCGGATCATCGGGTTTGGTGTGATCTGTTGGTTTGCCTATAAACGCCTCCTCACCAAGGAGCAGCGCCACACCACATTCAGCCAACTGCAAACCCTCTGGGGCAACATCAGTGGCACAGTGGAAAACCAATGGGCTAAAGTAATGGCAACGCCGGATCCTGAATCCCGTCCCCATACCCTAAGTAAACCCAGCCTTGAGGAAGATTTCGACCTGATCATTGGCACAATTCGCACGGTGCGCAATCTCCGGGCAGAAGCGGAGATTAAGCCAGGGGTGAAAGTGCCGATTATCCTCCAAAGTGATGCCGCCACGGAGCGCAAGATTCTCCAGGGGGGGCAAGCCTATATCCAAGAGTTGGCTAAGGGGGAAACGGTGACGATTACCGCAACCCTTTCTGAAGCGGATAGCAATCGGGCCTTTGGCAGCGTCGTGGGAACGGTGCAGGTATTAATCCCTCTGCAAGGCATTGTGGAGATTGATGCGCTACGAGAGAAGCTAGAGAAGAAGTTAAGTAAAGTAGAAAAGGAGGCCGAAACCCTGACGGGTCGATTGGGGAATGCTAATTTTGTCAATAAAGCCCCGGCGGATGTTGTGGAGTCGGCACGACTTTCTTTAACTGAAGCCCATAAACAGGCAGAAATCCTGCGCGATCGCCTCACGCGGTTGCAATAACGGCTCTCTGTTTACCCCCTGACCCATCACCCCTATGTTGTATTTAGCCCAAGTGCGAAAATATTCAAGTGCCGATGGGATCGAGCTAACCCTCCTAGCGGAGCAAAGGGCTGATCAGGTTTGGGCTGTCCATGAAGCCAAACCCTACACCGTCACGCCCCAAACGTTACCCCTCATTCCCCCCCTTCAGGCGGGGATGTGGGTGCTGGTGGATTGCGATGAAACGGGTCAGCCGTTGCGGATTCAGGATGCTCAGGATTGGGTGTTAAGTTTGCTACGCAATCTGGCGGCCCAGGGGGATGTGAAGCAATGGCTCCAAAGCGAGGAGAGTAAAATTGAACAGTGGCGGCAAGAATTGACCCTGAAGAGTCAGGAAATGAGTATTAAAAATCTGGAATTGGAAACGCGACGGGAGCGGTTTGAGATGGAGCAGGCGGAGTTAGAAAAACGCTGGCAGGCGATCCGCGAACAGGAGCAGGCTTAGGGGCAATGGCCGAGGATTTTACAAGCTTTAGTGATGCGTTACCGCCGCAAAATTTGGAGGCGGAGGAGTCGATTTTAGGGGGGATTCTGTTGGATCCGGAGGCGATGGGGCGGGTGGCGGATCTGCTCAAGCCGGAGGCATTTTATGATTCCACCCATCGCATCCTCTATCAGGGGGCGTTAGCCCTCCATCGTCAAGGCAAACCCACGGATCTAATGACGGTGACGAGTTGGCTCCAGGATCAGGGAGTTTTGGAGAAGGTGGGGGGGACGGCGAAGCTGGCCCAGTTGGTGGATCGCACGGTGTCGGCGGTGAATATTGACCGCTACGCGCTGTTGATCATGGAGAAGTATGTGCGGCGGCAGTTGATTGGGGTGAGTTATGAAATTGCGGAGTTGGGTTATGACACGACGTTAGAGTTGGAGCAGGTGCTCGATCGCTCGGAACAGAAGGTATTTAACCTCACCCAGGAGCGACCCCAAGAGGGTTTGGTGCATATTTCGGAGTCGTTAATTGAAGCGTTTACGACGATTGAAAACCAGCAGGATAATACGGCAATGCCGGGGTTAAGTTGTGGTTTTTATGACCTCGATGCGATGACCAGTGGTTTTCAACGTTCGGATTTAATTATTATTGCAGCTAGACCGTCGATGGGGAAATGTTTGAGCAGGGATACAGAAATTGTTTTAGCGGATGGATCGATTCAAACCCTTGAGGAAATTTATCATAACCAAAGGGCTGAGTTATTGACGTTGGGGGAAGATTGGCGATTCCATTGGACCCAGCCATCGGTTTATGTGGATGATGGGGTTAAGCCAGTTTTTGAGGTGAAAACCCGCACGGGTCGCCGTATTGAAACAACATTATCTCATCCTTTTTTAACAATTCAAGGATGGCGATCGCTCCAAAATCTCACCGTAGGGGAAAAAATTGCCGTCCCGCGCCACCTTCCAGTTTTTGGTACGGGAGAAATACCTGTGGAGCAAGTCAAGTTACTCGCTTATTTTATTGGTGACGGTTGTTTAACCCAGGCTTCTCCTCAGTTCACAAATACGAACCCAACCATTCAGGAAGATTTTAAAACGGCAGCATTAACATTTCCCGGTGTGAAAATTCGTTTTTCTAACTCCAAAGGCAAACGTGCCGCAACATTTTATGTCACTTCTGATTTAGAAAAATTAAAAGCTGAACGACAAATATTTGCTGAGAAATTCAAGTTTTATCTCAAACAATTTAATTATTCTGATTGTGCCTTAGCACAAATCTTAGAGGTGAGTCCAGCACTAATTGCACTCTGGAAGCAAGGAAAATGTGCGCCAAACATTGAAATCTTCACAAAACTTTGTCAGCTTTTAAATGTTAGCGTAGAAGACTTAGCTCCAGGTGGACTCGCAACCATTCGATGGCAGAGTCAAAATACTGTTACCCTATGGTTAAAGTCTTTAGATCTTTTAGGAAAATCTGCCCACAATAAAAATATTCCTGCTGTTATTTTCACACTCAAAAAATCTCAAGTTGCTTTATTTTTAAATCGTCTCTTTGCTACCGATGGTTGGGCTACAGTTTTAAAAAGTGGTCAATCTCAAGTTGGTTATGCTAGTGTCAGCGAAACCTTGGCCCGACAAGTTCAACACTTGCTCCTTCGCTTTGGGATTATTGCCCGACTTAAAGCCCGCTCCGTTCGCTATCAGGATCATCGTCGTCCTGCTTGGCAATTGGATATTACTGATTCTGACTCTTTACAGATTTTTATGGATCAAATTGGCATCTTAGGGAAAGAAGCCGCTTTAGCAAAAATTGCAATCGCCCTCAGTCAACGGCGCAAACAAACCAACTGTGATTTAATTCCGGTGGAAATTTGGGAAGCTATTACCATAGCCAAAGGCCAAGAATCCTGGAAATCCCTCGCCACCCGTGCTGAATTCCAATGCACAAGCAATATTCATGTGGGCAAACGCGCCCCCAGTCGTCAACGGCTGTTAGCCCTAGCCACTGCCTTAGAAGATCCAGAATTGCGGGCGATCGCCACCAGTGATGTTTATTGGGATGAAATTGTCGCCATTACCCCCCAAGGGAATAAACAGGTTTATGATTTAACCATCCCCAATGATCATAATTTTGTTGCTAATGATATTTGTGTGCATAACACCAGTTTTGCTCTCAATGTAGCGTCAAATATTGCTAAAAGCCATCAATTGCCGGTGGCTATTTTTAGCTTGGAAATGTCTAAAGAACAGCTATCTCAGCGCCTGTTAGCCAGTGAGGCGGGGGTCGAAAGTAATCGAATTCGGTCGGGGCATTTAACCACTATGGAAATGGAAAAAATCGCCGTTGCCATTGGTACATTGTCGGAATTGCCGATTTATATTGATGATAGTGTGAGTTTGACGGTGATGCAGATGCGATCGCAGGTGCGCCGTTTACAGGCGGAACAAAAGGGGAAAATTGGCGCAGTGTTGATCGATTACCTTCAGTTAATGGAAGGGGGGAGTGATAATCGGGTGCAGGAGTTATCGAAAATCACGCGATCGCTCAAAGGTTTAGCCCGTGAAGTTAATGCTCCCGTCCTAGCCCTTTCCCAATTAAGTCGCGGCGTAGAATCTCGCACCAATAAACGCCCGATGATGTCCGATTTAAGGGAATCCGGCTGTTTAGCGGGTGATACTTTGATTCCCATGGTAACGGGGGAGCTTGTCCCAATCCGGGAATTGGTAGGGCGACAGGGTTTTCAAGTTTGGGCGTTAGATGAAAGCAATCTTAAACTCGTTGCTGCGCCCGTGAGCCACAGTTTTTGTACAGGGGTAAAACCCGTTTTCGCCTTAAAAACCCGCCTCGGTCGTTGTATCCAAGCCACAGCGAACCACCAATTCCGTACCCTTACTGGTTGGGTGCGATTAGATCAATTAAAGGTAGGCGATCGCTTGGCTATACCCTGCATTTCGCCACAACCCAAACCGATTAATCAGATCAGGGGCGATCAAGGCCGCATTGCTATGGTTTTAGACCCTGTGCCATTAAAGCAATTAGAAGCTAGCGATCTTTATTGGGATGAAATTGTTGAAATCATGCCCTGTGGGGAAACCGATGTTTATGATTTAACCGTTCCCCAGTATCACAATTTTATTGCCAATAATATCGTCGTTCACAACTCCATTGAACAGGATGCGGATGTGATTTTAATGCTTTATCGGGATGCTTATTATAATCCCGATTCGCCCGATCGCAACGTAGCTGAAGCCATTATTGTCAAACACCGTAACGGCCCTACCGGTACAGTGCGCCTCCTCTTTCAACCCGAACTCACCAAATTTGAAAACCTGGCCAGGGAATAGACATAAAATTCGTGAAATCCAATCCTAACCGTAGGGGCGTTGGCGTAAGCCTGCCGGAGGCACAAAAATTTTTCGCCCTCTTTTCGCTCATGCCCAAACCCGATGGAGATTCAGCGTAAACCCCGGTAATACTGTTTCCCCAGATAACGTACTGGGATTCTCCAAAACCTCCACCCCTTGCCCCGGACGGTAAATTTCCACCCCCTTACTTTGAGGATCAAGAAGCCAACCCAGCCGCGCTCCATTCTCGATATATTCCGCCATCTTGCTGCGGAGGTCTTGAAGGCGATCGCTCCTTGAGCGCAACTCCACCACAAAATCAGGACACAGGGGGATAAATCCATCCTGCTGTTCTGGGGTAAGCCGCTGCCAACGCTCTAAACTGACCCAAGCTGCATCCGGGGAACGATTACTCCCATTGGGCAACTCAAAACCCGTCGAAGAATCAAAAGCTCTGCCATTACCCCCTTCCTCCTCAATCCACCGCACCAGAAAGTAATTGATTTTGCTGTTGCGATAGCCAGTATTGCCCCCGGTGGGTGGATTCACGATCAGTTCTCCCGTTGCGGTACGTTCAAGGCAGAGCGCACGATTAGCCGCCGCCAGTGCTGCAAACTGTGCCGGCGTGACATGGAGAGCCAATTGCTCAGGCAGTTGGAGCAATAAAGGTTGAGGATGAACCTGCACCATAACGATTCTCCCTACACAGTTAGCTTACTTCTCCATCTTACCTACTACGAAATCAACCCGTGTTCCGCATCCCGGCGGCAATGCCGTTAATCGTTAACAACGCCCCCCGTAGCAGTTCTTCCTTACTGTAACGGTAGTGAATCACCCCAGAAGCCTGGCTACTGTATTGCCGTAAACGCTTCAGTAACGACACTTGTAAGAAACCGAGGGGGACGATCGTCCCGTTGCGCAGATAGACAGACCGTTGCAACTCCGGATCATCATCCAATAGATTAGGTGTTCCCTTAATCGCCAGAATGATGTCACGGGTGAGCTTAAACTCCTCGGCAATTTGGTCGAATACCTTCATAAAGCGATCCAAATCTGCCGGTTGGGATAACTCCTGGACATAATGCTGCGCCATGCGCAGATCCACCTTCGCTAACGTCATCTCTACCTTAGAAATCGCCATCCGACAGAAGGGCCATTTAAAGTAAAAATAACGCATCAGCTTGAGGTTTTCCTCCGGCTCCTCATCCATAAAACTCTTTAAGGCACTACCCACCCCATACCAAGCCGGGAGTAAGAAACGGCTCTGCGTCCAACTGAATACCCAAGGGATTGCCCGCAACGAGCTTAGATCCTTCTTGCCACTCTTACGGCGGGCAGGGCGAGAACTAATTTGCAACTGACTGATTTCTTGAATCGGAGTCACCGACATAAAGAAATCGATGAAATCCGGCTGCTCATAGATGAGATTGCGGTAGCAGGTGCGCGATCGCGTCGCCAACTCCTCCATAATTTCATTCCAGGGGACAATATCATCAAAGCCACTGCCCAATAAACTCGATTGCAATACTGCCGTTGATGCCGTTTCGAGATGATACAGCGCCAATTCCGGCAGCGAATATTTCGAGGCCAACACCTCCCCCTGTTCCGTAATCTTGATCCGACCGTTAATCGTTGAACTGGGTTGGGCGAGAATTGCCTCATAGGCGGGGCCACCGCCCCGACCCACGGAGCCGCCCCGACCATGGAAAATCCGCAACGCAATACCATACTGACTGGCGATCGCCTGTAACGCCTTCTGCGCCTTATGGATCTCCCAATTACTACTTAAAAACCCCGAATCCTTATTACTATCGGAATAGCCCAACATCACCTCTTGGAGGGGCTGCACATGGGGCAATTGGGAATGGGGAGCATGGGGTTCCGGCGTATGGAGTCGCAGGGCATCATAGCCCCCTGCCAACGTCGCCCGGTAGAGTTCCAACTCAAACAGCGACTTCATCACCGCTGGCGCATGCTTCAAATCATCCACCGTCTCAAACAACGGCACAATCTGAATGCCACAGATCCCCGTGACGGGATCATAAAGCCCCGCCTCTTGGGCCAAAATCAGCACCTCTAAAATATCGCTGACATCATTGCTCATGCTGATGATGTAGGTGCGGCAAATTTGCGGCCCAAATTCCTTTTGGAGGCGGCGAATCATCCGGAACGTTTCCATCGTTTCCGCTGTACGATCGCTAAAGGGAGCCTCCGCTGGCACCAAAGGCCGCCGGGTGGGGAGTTCTGCAATCAACCAATCCCGCCGCTCTTGTTCCGTGAGTTCATCGTAGGGTTTCGGCAACAGTTGGATGTAGCTGGCAATTTCCGCCAACGCCTCAGAATGGCGCAGGGATTCTTGACGCACATCTAATTCTGTTAAATAAAACCCGTAGATTTCCACTTGGGTAATTAATTTATCCAAATCTTGGCAGGCAATGCCTGTTTCACTCAAATTCCGTTGCAACAGCCGCAATTCTGCCAAAAACTGATCCCCAGACTGATAAATTGCCCTCGGATTAATTTCATCTAACAATTTTTGCTGATGGGGGTTAGCACTGGTGAGGAGTTGATTCCGCTCTTTCGTATTTTCGAGCCGCTTTTGAATGTAGGCCAACTTGAGGCGGTAGGGTTCCTGACGGTAGCGAATCGCTAACCTGTCGTAAATTTCTCCCAAATGGGCGCGGTCTTGTTCGAGGGAATCAAGCAATTCCGGCATCACATTGCTCCAGTGGAGCGAGAGACTCAGTTGCAAAATCAACTCATGCACCGAGGTGAGGTATTTCTCTAAAACAATATCCCGCTGATAGCAGGCGGTGCGCCAAGTGACTTCCGGCGTAACGGAAGGGTTGCCATCCCGATCTGACCCCACCCAGGAGCCGAAATAGCAAAAGCGACTTTGGGGGGGACGGAGATGGGGAAAGGTGTCTTGGAGGGCTTGCTTGAGGCGGATTGACAGTTCTGGCAGGGCATCAAACAGCACTTCTTGGAAATAATGGAGGGTATAGTCCACTTCATCCAGCACCGTGGGCTTGAACTGGTGGAGTTCATCGGTGCGCCACCAGAGGCGAATTTCTTCATGGAGTTGGTGGGAGGCGGTTTCCGCTTCCCAGGAGTTATCCAGCCCCAGGCCCCGATAGGCCTCTTCTGCTTGATCCAGTTGGCGCAACAGATTAGAGATGCGCCGTTGTTTGCGGCGGATCGTGTGGCGGACAATTTCTGTCGGGTGGGCGGTGAAAACGAGGCGAATATCAAGATGCTCCAGGAGCCGCTGGATCATTTGGGGGGGCATATTCTGCTGACGCAGATAGGGAAAGAGCCAGTGGAATGTGCCGGCCTTGGGTTTGATAGCCTCGCTATCTTGGAGATTTTTCTCCAGTTGCCTTGCTCCTAAAGGGGCAACTTCAGCGTTATTGTTGTCGGTTGGGGAGTGAAGGACTTCCGCTGCAGGGGCGGGAGATTCGGGCGATCGCTGCTCTTTATAGGTGGCCCGGCGGGAGAGCCGTTGTTCCCGCTGTTCGTAGTGCTGCTCAATGATGTTGATCAGTTGGAAATAGAGGGCAAAAGCTCGGGCGGCGCGGATCGCCTCGTTGAGGTCGAGTTGCTCAATGACCGGCAGGACGGCGGATTTATCGAGGTTGGTGGTTTGGCCTTCCGGGGAGCAGATGGCCCGGAGTTGGCGCAATAAGTTGACGAGGGGTTGACCACATTCAGACACCAAGACCGATTCCCATAGATCTTCAACCATCTTGAGGCGATGGTGCAACAGGAGCATCGAGTTGGAGGGTAGTTGCAAGGTTTGCTCTGGGGATTGAAGCAGCGAACTCATGATGGGCACTAGTTGCAGATACTACGGTAGTCTAAGGGATCTCCGGGGCTAACGCGGCAGTTTTGACACGTTTAGCAACAGAGAGTTACGTTTAGCGATCCGGGGATGGAACGCTGGGAAAGGGGAGAACGGGGAGGCGATCGCCCCGGAACAGTTCTGTACTGACTTCGCCCCAGCCTTGGAGGCTAGAGGCGATCGCCTCTAGCGCGAAAATTCCTCCCAAAAAAGGAATCGTCGCCACCGCCAAAAGCGTCAGGGTGGGGGGGGTTAACTGTGGGGAACTCACGGCTATTTTTAAAGCTTAACTGCTCAGTAGTGTAGCCGAAAAATGCCCCTTTGCCTGTAGTGATTACATCCAAGGGGTTCATACAGGAATTGTTTTTTTTGCTGTAGCCAAAAGCACGAAAAAAAGGGAGATCCCCCCTGCCCCCCTTAACAAAGGGGGATCAAAACAACCCCCTGGTTAAGGGGGTCGGCGTAGCCGGGGGGATCATCAGCATCAAGGCGAAGCAAGCCCCCCAACCACCGCTTAAACCTTGGCTTCTTCGAGGATTAGCTTCGCACGTTTCACATTTTCCGGGATCTCAATGGGGTAGTTCCCCGTAAAACAGGCGGAGCAGAAATCCTGAGGATGGTTCCCGGTCATGGTCAACATCCCTTCCCAACTGAGGTAGTAGAGACTATCCACGCCGATATGGGCGGCAATTTCCTCAACGGATTTCGTCGCCGCGATCAATTGATCTTGAGTATCCGTATCCAAGCCGTAGAAACAGGGGTGTGTCACTGGCGGGGAAGAAATTTTCATGTGAACCTCCTTCGCTCCCGCATCCCGCAACGCCTTCACCAGTTTGCGGCTCGTGGTTCCCCGCACAATGGAATCATCGATGATAATCACCCGCTTATTCACCAGCACATCCTTGAGGGGATTGAGCTTCATGCGGATACCGGTTTCCCGCATTGCTTGGGTGGGTTGGATAAACGTACGCCCCACATAGCGGTTTTTAATTAAAGCTTCAGCGTAGGGAATTTTCGAGGTTTCTGCATAGCCAATGGCCGCCGGTACGCCAGAATCTGGCACCGCAATCACACAATCTGCCTCGGTGTGGGATTCCCGCGCCAACTGTTCCCCTAGGCGTTTGCGATAGCTATAGATGGTTTCATCCTGGACGAGGCTATCAGGCCGGGAGAAATAAATCATTTCAAACACACAGAGTTTCCGCTGGGGTTTCTGGGCCCAATGGAATGAAGCCATCCCCGCTTCACTGATCCACACCAATTCCCCCGGCTCCACATCCCGGAGATATTCCGCGCCAATGATATCCAAGCCGCAGGTTTCCGAGGCGAGGACGTAGCGGTTGGGGCTGCCGGGGAGCATGCCAATCACGAGGGGGCGAATCCCATGGGGATCCCGCACACCCATTAACCCATCGGGCGTACCGATGACGAGGCTGTAGGCTCCCTCACAGAGTTTGAAGGCACTAATCGCCCCATCCAACCAGGTTTTACCCCGATCCACTTCATTGCCGATGGCCAGGGCGATCATTTCGGAATCCGTCGTGGTGATAAATTCGCAATCCCGCTGGGTTAACTCTGCTCGCAATGCTTGGGTATTGACGAGGTTGCCATTGTGGGCGAGGGCCAGATTACCCAAGCGACAGCGGACGATCGCCGGTTGGGCATTGACCACCAAACTTGATCCGGTGGTGGAATAGCGGGTGTGGCCCACGGCCAGATCGCCGGGGAGTTCATTTAAAATTGTTTCATTAAACACCTGGGAGACCAAGCCCATTTGCTTATGGCAGGTGAGGCGATCGCCATCAAACACGGCAATCCCCGCTGACTCCTGACCCCGATGCTGGAGGGCATAGAGGCCAAAATAGGTCAACTTCGCCGCGACTTCTCCAGGGGCATAGAGACCAAAGACACCACAGGCCTCCTCCATTTTGTCAGGACGTTCTGGGGTACGAGTCAACAGATCCGATGGGGACTCATCCAGGGGGTCAGATTGGTGGGGAAACATAGGCGGTGGCTGGCTCCAGAGTAGGTCAAAAAGCTGTAGTATAGCGGGATCCGCAGGGGGTTGGGTTTTGAGGATCCGGGGGAAGTTGCGATCCCGCTTAATATCCCTTAATCTTCCCTTAAGATTGCCCCTCTTCACAAGGGGGAATCCTCCTAGAAATGGGATTCAATCCCCGTCAGCCAGCGATCGCGCAACCGTTGCACCGGAATCGCCAAGGCATATTGGTTATGGGGGGTTAAAATCTGCAAGGTGGCCAGGGTGACGCGGCCCAACATCCGCCAATTCGTCCCCAACTGCGCCGTTAACAGCAATTCCCACTCCTCCTGATGGGCCGAAGCCACCGAAACCAAAATTTGCCCCGCCACCTCGCCAAACAGCACCTCATCCCACCGTTGGCTCGGCTCCTCAAACCGCAGCACCGCCCCAAAATGCCCACTAATACAGCATTCCGCCAAGGCCACCGCCAGGCCCCCTTCCGCGCAATCATGGGACGATCGCACCCAACCCTGGCGAATCCCCTCCCGACAGGCTCCCTGCACCTGCCGTTCCCGCTCAAAATCCACCTGGGGGGGTTGGCCGGCCACTGTGCCGTGAATGGTGGCTAAATATTCCGAACCCCCCAGGGTAGGAACTGCCTCCGCCCCCAACAAATAAATCCAATCCCCCTCATGCTGCCACCCCTGGCCGCAAACCTGGGTGACATCCTCCACTCGCCCCACCATGCCAATCACGGGCGTGGGGTAAATGGCCGTGGGTTTGCCGTTGCTATCTAAGGTTTCGTTATAGAGGGAAACATTCCCCCCGGTAACGGGCGTACCCAACTCCCGACAGGCCTCCGCAATACCCCGGCAGGCTTCCGCTAACTGCCAATAACCCGTCGGTTTTTCCGGACTGCCAAAATTGAGGTTATTGGTAATCGCCAAGGGTTCCGCCCCCACACAGCTTAAATTGCGGGCCGCTTCAGCTACAGCAGCCTTGGCCCCTTCGTAGGGGTTGAGGTAAACATAGCGAGGATTGCAATCGGTGGTGGCCGCTACCCCCCGCCGGGTGGTTGTGCCGTCCAATTGGGGCCGCACCCGCACCACCGCCGCATCAGCCCCACCGGGCAAAATCACCGTATTGTTTTGGACTTGGTGATCATATTGGCGATAAACCCAATGTTTGGAGGCAATGGAGGGGACGGCCATGAGGCGCATCAGGATTTCATTCCAACCGGTTAATGTGCCATCGAGGATCACCCCTTCAGTGTTGCAGGAAGGCAATTGCTCAGGACTCCACTGCCAGGCGGTTTGGGCATAGGCAGGAGGTTCTGAGGGGAGTTGGTGGTGGTAAATGGGGGTGTTATCGGCGAGGGCGGTGGCGGCAATTTCGGCGGCGATCGCCCCCTGATGGAAAATCCGCACCACCGGCTCGGCAATCACCTGACCCGCTACCACGGCCTGTAAACCCCAACGATGGAAAATGTCGATCAATTCCTGTTCTCGCCCCTGGTGGGCCACAAACAGCATCCGCTCTTGGGATTCGGAAAGCAGGTATTCATAGGGGGTCATGCCGGTTTCCCGGGCCGGGATTAAATCCAGATCCAACTCCACCCCCACGCCCCCATTAGCCGCCATTTCCGAGGTAGAGCAGGTAATCCCCGCCGCCCCCATATCCTGGGCCGCCACCACTGCCCCGGTTTTAAACGCCTCTAAACAGGCCTCAATCAAGGATTTTTCCAAAAAGGGATCCCCCACCTGAACAGCAGGGCGATCGTCTAAAGAAGCATCGGTGAGTTCCGCACTGGCAAAACTTGCCCCCCCCATGCCATCCCGCCCCGTCGTGGATCCCACATAAAGCACCGGATTGCCCACGCCAGCAGCCCCAGATTTAACAATGGTTTCCGTCTCCATCAACCCCAAGGCCATGGCATTCACCAACGGATTGCCCCCATAGGCCGGGTCAAAATAGATCTCGCCCCCCACCGTCGGCACACCCACACAATTGCCATAATGGGCGATCCCTTCTACCACCCCGGCAAACAGTCGCCGCGTCCGGGCATCTTCCAGGGAGCCAAACCGGAGGGAGTTTAAAATCGCAATGGGTCGCGCTCCCATCGTGAAAATATCCCGGAGAATCCCCCCCACTCCCGTAGCGGCTCCTTGGAAAGGTTCGATCGCACTGGGATGATTGTGGGATTCAATTTTAAAAGCAAGGCGTAACCCATCCCCCAAATCTACCACCCCGGCATTTTCCCCCGGCCCTACTAAAACTTGGGGGCCTGTTGTGGGGAATTGGGAGAGTAACGGCCGCGAGTTTTTATAACAGCAATGCTCACTCCACATCACGCCAAACATCCCCAACTCTGCCCGGTTGGGGTGACGACCAAGACGGCGCACAATATCCTCGTATTCTTCGGGTTTGAGACCTTCGGCGGCAATTTCAGCAGGGGTGAACATAAAGAAGCAAAAAGAAGACAGGAGCCCCTTTAGTTTAAGCGGAAAGGGAAGAGTCCAAGGCTGTGAGTTGCGCCCCAGACCAGACGGGCTGTTGAAGTTGGCCATGGACAATGGGTTGATCTCCGGCGGCCAGTTGGGTTTGGGTGGGGGTGACGAGCCACAGTAGCCAAGGTTCTTCCCCTAAAACCCCGGCTCGAAACAATACCCCATCAGGCGCCAATTGACTCCAACCCAACAGCACGGCATTGGAATGATCAATGCCCTTGGGGGTGAGGGTTTGGGTCGTTTGGCTGTGGCGATCCCAGATCACAGCGTAGTCGGAGGCGATGGAGGTACTGAGGAGGCCTTCAAATTGGCGGGCCAGGAGGCGATCGCCCTCCTTTGACCAAGAGACCGGCAACAACACTGAAGCCATCCCCGCCGCCGTTGCCCGCTGATCCACCTGATTCAGGATTTCCACCGCTACCGGGGAAGCAGCGGTAATGGTTTGCAAATCCCCCGTTTTTAAATTTTCCAAAAACATCACACTGCTGACGGTGCTACGGAAAAAGCGAGAATCAATGGCCATCTTAAGACGGCTATAGGCGGCATACTGGCCATCGGGAGACACCACAGCCGGGCTGCGATAATAGCGGGGTTCCGGTTGGGGAAGTTGCTGTAATTCCTGATGGGTGGTGAGGATCCATTGCCAGGGGATGGGATAGGGGCTATTGAGGGGATCGCCGAAATCCTCTGCTGGACTAGCTTGGGCTGGGCTGGGTAATGCCTCCCCATTTAGGGTGATCAGGTTTTTGCCGATCAACAATTGACGGGGGCCGGTGAGGCGTTGCCCATTGTTGTGGTTATCGCCCGATGGGAGGGGCAAGGCCAGGAAGGGGCTACTGCGGGGATAGGCGACGGCCGGGGGCAAAATGGTTTTCACGCTTCAATGGGAATCTTCAAGAGAGCAGGGACTTAAAGGCAATTCTAAACGCAATTCTAAACGGCCCTAGGGGTCAGCGTGAACCGACAAATCAACGGTTTTATCCTCAGCAAGCCGGTGGCCGTGGATCACCTTTCCCGTCAGGTGCTGTGGGCACAGCCGTAACGCACCATTCCTTCGGGCTGAGATTGGCCCAGCATTGTAGGATAGAGGCTATTGTCTTTGTGAGCGGCTGTGATTGCGCCCCAATCTGAATCCTCTGCTATTGCCCCGAAGTCTCGCCCTTGGCCCCAACAAGTTTGGGGGCTGTGGTGGACGCTGTTTACCTTAGGCCTGGGGATGGTCTTTACGGGATCCTTGGGCATTGTAATCGCCCTGAACCAAGATCCCCCCCGGCCTAAAGTAGATCCGCCGCTGCTCACGGCCCTATGGGAGCGGTATCGCCCCCGATCGCACCGTCCCCAGCCCCACTTGGCCACGATCACCCAACCCTTGCCTAATGAAATTGCGACGGTGGCCGGGGCTTTAGAGCGGTTAGGCGATCGCCTCACCATTCTCGAAGCCCAGTTCGGCCTGCCCCCCTCCACCGCCACATTAGAAACCCGCCTCGCTGCCCTCGAAGATGCCGCCCAAGACACCGAGGGGATTAATCTCACCGCCCTACCCACCACATTACCGGGACAACGGTTTCACCTCACCCTACCCACAGCCCTGCTCTTTGACGAAAGTTTTCAACTCACCCCCCAAGGGGAGCGGATTCTTAACGTGGTCTCGAAGGATCTCCAGGCATACGAGGGGGAAACAATCCGCATTGCCGCCCATATTGCCCAAAGCCAGAACCCCAAAACCAATCAGGAATTGGCCTATCAACTGGCCCAAAGAACCGCCACCTATCTCCAGCAGGGGGGATCGGCTCGTTGGGTGGTGGTGGGCTATGGCTCGGAACAGAACCCCGATGCTGCCCTACAACGCCTTGAAATTGCTGTGGATTAGGCCCTCACCCCCAACCCCTCCAAATTGGGGAGAGGGGAGAACTGTTGATCGTTGATCGAGGAGTTTTTGATGAAACTTGTGTTTTTTGGTACACCGGATTTTGCCGTTCCCAGTTTAGAGCGGTTGCTGGCGGAACCGGATTTTGAGGTTTTAGCGGTGGTTACGCAACCGGATAAGCCCAGGGGGCGGGGTAAGGCTTTGATACCCTCCCCCGTTAAGGTTGTGGCGATGGCGGCGGGCCTCCCCTGTTGGCAACCGCGCCGAATTAAAAAGGATCGGGAAACCTTGGCAGCATTACAGGCCTTGGGAGCCGATGCGTTTGTGGTGGTGGCCTATGGTCAGATTCTATCGGCGGAAATTTTAGCGATGCCCCGGTTGGGTTGTATTAATGGCCATGGCTCACTCCTGCCGGCCTATCGCGGTGCGGCCCCGATTCAATGGAGCCTCTACCACGGGGAAACGGTGACGGGGATGACGACGATGCTGATGGATGTGGGGATGGATACAGGGCCGATGTTGCTTAAATCCACGTTGCCCATTGGTTTACTGGATCAGGCTCAAACGGTGGGGGAAGGGTTGGCGCAACAATGCGCGGATCTGTTGGTGGCAACGTTAATTGCTCTAGAGCAAGGCACGGTGGAACCGATCGCCCAAGACCCAGAACAGGCCAGCTATGCCCCCTTGATCCAAAAAAGTGATTATCGGGTGGATTGGCAACGGGGGGCGATCGCCCTCCACAACCAAATCCGGGGCTTCTATCCCCATTGCCAGGGGCAATTCCGGGGTAATCCGTTAAAAATTCTCACAACAATCCCCTTGGTTGCCGCATTGTTGCCCCAATTGCCGGAACCCTTGCCAGCCTTAGCCCCCCAATGGCAGGATCTCCCCATTGCTGAACCGGGGACGGTGGTGCAAATTTTAAAAAAATGGGGGCCCGTCGTGCAAACGGGCGAGGGTTTGTTACTGCTGACCCAGGTACAACCACCGGGAAAACGGCCCCAATCGGGGATGGATTTTGCCAATGGGATGCGGTTGGGGGTGGGCGATCGCTTGTTTTAGGTTTGGCGTGGGGAGGGGCGAAAGGTTTAATATTTGCGCCCCTACGGAGGTGAGGGTTAGGCGAAATCTGGTGGGGGTTGGCGCAATTGTTGCTGTATCAAGGCTTCCAATTCCTGCCGCTTCACTTCCTTGCCCTGACTCAATTCCCCCGGTTGCTCAAAAAACACCAAACTATCAACGGGCTTCATCGCGAACAGTTGGAATAAAATATGGATAATCGGTAAAGCCACCGGCCGTAAATCAGGGTTCCCACGGCCATTAAACGTCACGGCATCTTGGGGAGAGGAAAACCCATAGACCACCTTTTTTTCCAAGTCCGGTGTGGCCCGATTGCTCAGGGTGGTGAGTACCCAACGCTGTTGGGCATTTTGCATAATGTAATAGTCCCGGTGCTGCATTTTGGCCCCATAGGCCCGCAACACCGGAATAACGGCCCGTTCCAGCAATTGGGGCGTTGTCCCATCTTGGGGGGCATGGTGGAGTAATTGCTGGAGTTGCGCCTCGATGTCCATGGCCATGGTTTCAATTTCAGGGTGATCTGCGCGGATTTTGCCCCCGATAGCGGCAAAATCCTCCCGTATTTTAAAGCTACGGGAACCTCAACGGGGGGATTCGGACTCTTTAACGAGAAAGAATCCCCATGATTTTCTCTGCAACCCCTGAGCGTGAGTAACCCCGACGTGGAATTGATCACCGAAACCCTCTATCAACAATTCTGTCGGCAGACCTCTGCCAACAAAACCCACTGTTGGGATGTGGCCAGCCGCTTGGCGGCGGAGGTGTGGCGGATTTGTGAAGAAAGCCAGCGGATTCAAGTTTCTGGAGAAATTGAGAATTGGGCCAACACCCTGGGGCAACATCGGTTTAAGCAATGCCTGCGGTATTACAAGCTGGGATCCAGTCGCGGCCGGGTGCATTTACAAAGTTTGCTCAGTTCCATTGTTTACCGCTATGTTTTGCCCCCCCAGGGGGCCAGCAGCTATCAAGGGCGGGTGGCCCTGATTGAGGATTTTCTCCAAAGTTTTTACTTAGAAGCCTTGAATATTTTTCGCCGCGAGACAGGGCTGCCGGGCAGCTATACACCCCGATCGCTCCTGGAATTGGCGGAATACATGGCCTTCTGTGAACGGTACGGGAAGCGGCGCATTCCCTTACCCGGACGGCGATCGCAACAGTTGATCATCCTCCGGGCCCAAACCTTCACCCGCAAGCAACCCCAGGAGGCTTCTGTGGATATGGACAGTGCCGCTGAGGGGGGCTATGGGGGCGGGGAGGGCGATCGCCATGATCCCCTAATTCAGCAACTCCGCTCCATCCTCAGCCATGAACCCCCCAACAGTAGTGAGGGAAGTTTATGTGAAACAATTATTGAGGAAGTGCTGCGCTATTTTGAAGAGCGCAACCAAAACGATTGCGCCAATTACTTCATTTTGCGGCTTAAGGATCTGTCCGCCCCGGAAATCGAGGCGATTTTAGACCTTAGCCCCCGCCAACGGGATTATTTACAGCAACGGTTTAAATACCATCTTGTCCGGTTTGCCCTCTCCCATCGCTGGGAATTGGTGCATCAGTGGCTTGAAGCGGATTTAGAGCGTAATCTAGGGTTAACCCCCCAGGAATGGCAACATTTTCACAGCGAACTCACGGAACAACAGCAAACCCTGTTAGAACTGAAGCAGGCGGGGCAGGAGATGGGGGCGATCGCCAAGGCCCTCTCCCTCACCCCAACGCAGACCGAAAAACAGTGGTTTAAGATTCTAACCATTGCCTGGGACATTCGGAACTGTTCAGCATCCTGATCAGGGGCATCTCGAAATGAATAGTAACATGAACAACAATTTGGATTGGTTGTGTCAGGAGCTGCTTGCCAGTTTTGCGCAACAGTCCAAATCCGAACAATCTTCTCTCCAACAGGGTTGCGATCTTGCCCCTCACCTATGGGATTTATCTCCTCAGGGTGAGGAAGACAACCTCGATGATTCCTGTAATTGGGAAGACGAGGCGTGGGATGTGGCATCTTCCAATGGTGGTGAATCTGCTCAAACCCCTCAACCTTTTCCCCTGGGAGACCTTCCAACCGTGCAAAAACGTTTTCAAACCTTGCTCAAACAGCGACTTTATAGTGAAATGCAACGCAATCCGCCCCGCTTCCCCTGGGAGCGAGAAGGAGAAGCCTATCGTGTTGACTACAGTGATGATCTAGCGGGGGGCCTCACCCGTGCCCAACAGCTTTGGCTCCCCCATCTCACCGAGGTTCTCCCGGTGGTGATGCCGCCCCAGGTGTTGGCCAAATTGCTAGAGGCCTGTAGTCAGGTGATTGGCTCAGTGCGGCCCCAAACCGCCAAAATGGTTAACGCCGTCCAGCCCCTATTCCCTGACTATGCCCAAACTTTAAATGAGGTGATGGGTCGGATTCGCCTTTCCCCTAGCTTCTGTCCAACGCGGTTCTCCACCGCTGATCAGGAGCGGCAACGGCAAAAACTGGCGGCGTTGTTGCCGGTGGACTATGGCCAAGCTTCATTGGAGCAGCAGATGGTGTTATCGCTATTGGTGGCCAAGGAAGTCCTCGATCTCCTCGCCCTCAACCTTTCGCCCCGTCAAACCCAAGTGGAACGGCTATGGATGACGGCGAGCGGCGTTGTTCGCTTGGCGGTGGACTACGATCCCCTGGCGGCCCAAGCGGGGGATTGGATGAGCCAGACCCCCCTGCGGGCGCGGGTGCAGTTGCCCGGCGGCGGCACGCTGACTTTAAAAACGGCTCAGGATACGATTACGACCCAGCGACAAACCGCCGGATACTTGAGCGTGGAGCTTTCCCAATGGGAGATGGGGGCTTGCTACCTGCTCACAGTAGGACTGGAACAACCGGTGACAAGTTCCCTGAAATTTGCCATTAGTTGCCAGCCCTAAACCAAGGCGGAAGGATGAAGGCAGAAGGCAGAAGGGGGAATCTTGCTGGGGCTAAGGTTCTGCCTTGCGGGCATGGTTGGGTGATTTCCTCCACGCTGTACTCGGGTTTAACGCATGGTGACGAATTCCTCCGCTGCGCTGGGGTGAATGCCAACGGTGGCATCGAAATCGGCCTTGGTGGCGCCGGTTTTGAGGGCGATCGCAATCCCCTGGATAATTTCCGCTGCATCGTCCCCGACCATGTGGGCTCCCAAGACCTGATCGGTTTCGGTATTGACGATGAGTTTCATCAGGGTTTTTTCGGTTTTCCCCGGCAAAACATAGTACATGGGGCGGAATTTGCTGCGGTAGACTTTGACGGCTTCCCCATATTGGGCGCGGGCTTCTGCTTCCGTCATC
>RECT01000333.1 GCA_007693875.1 Spirulina sp. DLM2.Bin59 | reverse complement strand
AAGGCATTTTACATCCGGGGTGCGATCGCTACTTCCCCGACTATGTTTCCCGCTACCGCTTTCGCCTCCACCAAGACCAAGCCTTTCGCCTCGCCCAACGCCAAGAACCCTACGTCCTCACCACCGGCACCGGCTCCGGTAAAAGCATGACCTATGTTGTGCCGATCTTTGATGACCTGCTCCGCAATCCTGGCATCAAGGGAGTCCGAGCCATTTTGGTTTATCCCATGAATGCCCTGATCAACTCCCAAAAAGAGGAGTTTAAAAAATTCCTCGCAGGCGTACCGGATTCCCCCATTCGCGTTGCCCAATACACCGGCCAGGAAAGCCTCACCCAAAAAACAGAAATCCAAAACAACCCCCCCCAAATCCTGCTCACCAACTACATGATGCTCGAACTGATGCTCAGTCGTAATCAGGAAGAGGCCCTCGTGGCATCCCCTCACCTCAAATTTCTCATCCTCGATGAATTGCACACCTACCGGGGCCGTCAGGGGGCAGATGTGGCCATCCTGATTCGGAAATTGCGCCAACGGTGCGGCCAAAAACTGCTTTGCATTGGTACCAGTGCCACGATGTCCACAGAGGGGACGCGGAGCGATCGCAATCAAACCGTAGCCGACGTAGCCAGTAAACTCTTTGGCGTGGCAGTGCCGCCGGAAAATGTCATTGATGAAACCCTAGAGCGGACGATCCAACGGCCCGATCCGACGGCGGCAGAACTCCGCACCGCAGTAGCAACGGGGTTGCCCCCGATCGCGGCCCAAACCTTAGCCGCATTCCAAGCCCATCCCCTCGCCCCTTGGCTAGAGATGACCTTTGGGCTACGGGAAGAAGAGGGCCATTGGGTGCGCCGTACCCCCATTTCCCTGGCTGAGGGGGCGGCCCAACTGGCAGACACCACTGGCGCAACCGTTGAGCATTGCCAGGAACTCCTTCAGCAGATGTTGATCTGGGGCAGTCGCACGGGGGGGCTAGCCTTCCGCCTCCATCAGTTCATTTCCCAAGGGGGCAGCGTCTACGCCACCGCAGAGGGGCGATCGCAACGCCTGCTGACCCTGGAGGGGCAATATTCAACAACGGGCGATCGCCTCCTCTATCCCCTCGTTTTTTGTCGGGAATGCGGCCAAGATTATTATTTGGTGCATTGGGATCGGGAGCAACAAACCGTCCAACCGCTCCTCCCCACCGCCTTAAGTGCCGATAATGAGGATCGCCAAGCGGGGTATTTAACCCTGGATGAGCCGGGATTATGGGAGGAAGAGAGCGATCTGCTGCCGGAGAATTGGTTTAAAGAAACGAAGCGAAAGGGGCGATTTGTCAAGCCAGAATACGCCCAATTTGTTCCCCAACGGCTCCAACTCCTGCCCAATGGTCGCATCGTTCCCTCCCTCAGTGAGGGGACAACCTTTTGGTTTATCCCCTCACCCTTCCTCACCTGCCTAAAATGTGGCGTTGTCCACGACAAACGGAAAAGGGAATTTACGAAACTCTCCCGCCTCAGTAGTGAAGGGCGCAGCACCGCCACGACGTTACTCTGTCTTTCCACCGTCAATCGCCTCAAAACCAGCGGCGCGATCCCCCCCGCATCCCAAAAAATCCTCAGCTTCACCGATAACCGTCAGGATGCCTCACTGCAAGCGGGCCATTTCAACGACTTTGTGCAAACCAGTTTGCTCCGCGCTGCCCTGAACGCTGCTATCCAGGCTCAACAACAACTCACCCATCAGGATCTCGCTCCAGCCGTTGTGGAGCAGATGCAACTCACCCAGGCGGACTACGCTAAACAGGAAGCAAACTATGGGCCAGGTAAAACCCGCAACGAAAAAGTTTTTCGTGATCTCATTGAATATCGCCTCTATCAAGAGTTGAGAAAAGGCTGGCGGATCGTGCAACCCAACCTTGAGCAATGCGGCCTGTTGAAAATTGAATACGACGGCCTAGCAGCCATCTGTGGCGAAACGGCATTGTGGGCGCAATATCCCCACGCCATCTTGCTCCAAGCCAGCCCCGCCCAACGGTACGCCGCCATCTGTGCCTTCCTGGATCAGTTGCGGAAGGATTTAGCCCTCGATGCTGTACTGTTGCAATCCTCAGGATTGGAGGAGCTGAAGAAAAACGTGGAGCAGCTCATTAAAGAGCCATGGTGCTTTGATCGCCAGGAAAAACTCCATGAGGCGCGATGGGCTTCCACCGCCGTTGGTAAATCCGGCAAAGATACCCGCAAAAATACCGGCAAAGATACCGTTAAACTCACCGCCCGCAGCAAAATCGGTCGGTTTCTGCGCTCCCCCCAAGCCTGGCCTTGGCTCAATGAGAACCTGAGTGAAGCGGATTATGACCGTTTAATCGCAACCCTGATCACGATCCTGGCGGATTCGGGGTATCTGCTGCGATCGGGGCAAAAGGTGCAACTGCGCATTAGTGCGATGATCTGGAAAGCGGCGCAAGCCAGCCATATTCAGCCCGATCCCCTCACCACCAAACGATTGCCCGGCAGTGAAGATCGCCAGTTAGCGGTGAACTCATTTTTCCAGGCCTTCTATAGTGCTGGCGGCCCCAACGTCCACAACATGGAAGGGCGCGAGCATACGGGCCAAGTTAAAAATGAAAACCGCCAACAACGGGAAACCGATTTTCGCTCAGGCAAACTGGCCACATTGTTCTGCTCCCCCACCATGGAGCTAGGCATTGATATCGCCGATCTCAATGTTGTTCACCTCCGCAATGTGCCCCCCAGCCCCGCCAACTATGCCCAACGCAGTGGCCGAGCCGGACGCAGTGGCCAGGAGGCTTTGGTGATCACCTATGCCTCCGTGGGCAGTGGTCATGATCAATACTTCTTCCGACGACCGGATCAGATGGTGGCGGGGGTGGTGGTGCCGCCCAAGCTGGAGCTAGGCAACCGGGAGCTGATCAAGTCCCATATTCACTCCCTCTGGTTGGCCCATACCGGGCTTTATTTGGAAAGCTCCATGAATCAGATTCTCGATTTATCCCAGCAGGGCTACCCCCTCCAAGAGTCGATCCGCAGTCAATTGACCCTTTCCCCCGATGCTTTGGAGCGGTGCTTTGAGGCGGCGAGGGTGACGTTAGCCGATCGCTTCTGTCGTCAGGATTTAGAGCGGGCCAGTTGGTATAACGAGGAATTTATGCGCGGCGTGATTGAGGATGCGTTGACCAGTTTTGATCAGGGGTGCGATCGCTGGCGTAACCTCTACCGTGATGCAGACATCCAACTCCAAACCGCCCGGCAAACCATTGATAAAGTCACCGGGGGCTTAATTTCCGCTGAGGAGCGTAGCCATGCTGAAGCCCAGGAGCGGGAAGCCAAACGCCAAATTGATTTACTGGTGGGGCAAAGCCATCAAGGCCGCAATCAATCCCAGTTAGAATTTTACCCCTATCGCTACTTTGCCGCTGAGGGCTTCTTACCGGGCTATAATTTCCCCCGTCTCCCCGTCCGAGCCTATATCCAAGCCGGGCAAGAGGGAGAATTTGTCTCCCGTCCGAAGGGGGTGGCCATTCGAGAATTTGCCCCCCAGAATGTTCTCTACTATGAGGGCAATAAATTCCAAGTTTCCAAAACTCGTATTCCGGTCAAGGGGATTGAAAGCGGCTATCAACGGGTGGCTGTCTGTCCCCACTGTGGCTATTTCCATACAGGGGATGCCTATGATCATTATCTTTGTGACAACTGCCAAGGCAAAATTGTCCCGGATCATGATGGTAATCCGGCAAAACTCAATCATGTTTTGCGGATGGAAACGATGCTGACGCGACGACGGGAGCGGATCACCTGCGATGAGGAGGAGCGGCTCAAATATGGCTATAACGTCACGACTCACTTCCGTTTTGACCCACAAAAACAAGAACGTGCTCTCGTGGTTGCTGAAGATGCTACGCCCCTCCTGGAGATTACCTATGGCGATACCGCCAATCTTTTGCGGCTCAATCGAGGCTTAAGGAGTAGTCCAGATCGAGGCTTTAAGGTTGATAGTACGACGGGAATTTGGGGGGATGCCCGCAGTGAAGACCAAGCGGATACTTTGCACCGAGAAGTTTATCTCATGGTTGAAGATGTTTGCAATGTGCTGCTGATTAAGGCGATTCCCCTCCCCACCCAGGATGCAGATAGGTACGCGATCGCAGATAGGTACGCGATCGCGGATCAATTCCTCGCAACGTTGCAATATGCCCTAGAACGGGCAATCCAAG
The DNA here is from genome assembly GCA_007693875.1 of Spirulina sp. DLM2.Bin59. Classification (GTDB taxonomy): domain Bacteria; phylum Cyanobacteriota; class Cyanobacteriia; order Cyanobacteriales; family Spirulinaceae; genus Spirulina. The sequence goes on along the minus strand of RECT01000333.1, from coordinate 1,029 downwards.
CGGTGTACAAACTGGAGGAGAACGAACTGGCCTCGGAACGCTTGGGACAGGGGCAATATCTTCTCTTCTGGGAGGCTTCCGAGGGCGGGGCGGGTGTGCTCTCTCAAATTTTGGAGAATCCGGCGGCATTCCAGGCTTTGGCGCGGGAAGCTTTGGAGATCTGCCATTTTGTCGAGGCCAAGGAGACCTGTATCAAGGCTTGCTATGACTGTTTGCTCTCCTACCGCAATCAATTTGATCATCCCCGCCTCGATCGCCACATCATCCGTGGATACCTGGAGCAATTGACCCACAGCCAGATCCAACGCCATGGGCTGGGGATCTCCCGTGAGGAACAATACCAACAATTAAGGGCGCAGACGGATCCCCATTCAGCCTTTGAGCGGGAGTTCCTCGCTGAACTCTATCACCAGGGCATGAAGTTACCGGACGCGGCCCAAACATTAATTCCAGAGGCTAATATTAAGCCGGATTTCCTCTACCACAATCCCAATATCGCCATTTTTTGTGATGGTTCAGTCCATGATCATCCGGAGCAACAAAAGCGCGATCGCACCGCCAGGGAAAATCTCAAATACCACACCAATTATCAGGTGATCGTCTTCCGCCATGATCAAGATTGGCGGGAGAAGTTGAGGGCCTTGGGGCTTTAGGGGGCATGATTGTTTAGGGCCGCGTTAAGAGATCTTCCCGGAACCCGTTCACCTCATGGACGAGCCAATCCTGCTCCTCTGGGGTGAGGCTGTGGCCGAACTGAATCCGGAAGGGGTGGCGGGTTTTCCAACGGCAGCCCCAGCGCGATCGCACCGCCGCCTTTTCCTTGCCGGGGTACTGGACTTCGAGGTGCTTGGGGTTATGGGTTTGATAGAGCAAAGCCTGATCTAAGGGGATCTCCACATTGTCATCAACGGGGAAAAATTTCGATGACAGTTTGAGGGTGGTGGAGGTTACTTCCAGCGTACTTTCATCCCCTTTGAGGTGGCGTAACCGTCGCCAGAGGATATGGGTGATTTTTCCCAAAAACCAGAT
>RECT01000101.1 GCA_007693875.1 Spirulina sp. DLM2.Bin59 | reverse complement strand
GGAATCCTAGGCTAATCTGAGGTTCGCTCTTACAATAGGGCAAATGCCCCGCCCTCAATTACGATCGCCCCCCATGACTGCCTCCTCCTCCTATCCCTATTCCCCCACCCCCACCACCGTAGGGGCAGAACAAACCCCCCGGGGTGAAAAATCTTCCTCCCCAGAACTCCGGCAAATGCGCCAACAGTTGACCCAGGTGCGAGCCGCCATCCGCGCCGCCATGGATAGCGAAACCCTCCTCGCCATTGCCGTCGAGCAAATTCGCCACCAGACCCAAGCCTCACGGGCCATCGCCTATCGCTTCATCAACAGTAACCAAGGGGAAATCGTCGCCGAAAGCATCGAGCGGGGTTGGACCCCCACCCAAGGGGAAACCCTTCCCGCCACTTTCTTTGGTGTCGATACCCAAACCGAATACGACCAACGGGAAGTCGTCACCATTGAATATGTCGCCAGCACCGATGTCACCCCCTATCAATTGCAATTGATGGAAAAATATCAGGTGCGGTCAAGTTTAGCCGTCGTGGTGCGGTTGGGCCATGGTGTTTGGGGGCTGTTAGTCGTCCAGCAGTGCCAAGAGGCCCGCCAATGGTCGCCCTGGGAAATGACATTTATTGAACAAGTGGGGCTGTTAATGGCGGTGCAACTGGCCAGCGAAGAGGGCCAACGGCAACTACAGGCCCAACGGTCACGGGATGAGGCCTTAGAGCGGGTGGGCGATCGCCTCCGTCGTGCCGCTGACATCCACACCATTGGCCAAACCGCCACCCAAGAACTGCGCCAACTGCTCAAAGCTGATCGCGTCGTTCTCTATCAATTTAACCCCGATTGGTCAGGGCAATTTGTCGGCGAATCCGTAGGAGCCGGTTGGGTTTCCCTCCTGCAAAATCCCCCCGACCCTGAACTGCTGCGGGACAACAGTGCCAACTGTAACCTTAAACCCATCGGGCGGCAGCTTGGGGCCGTTGCCTCCCCAACCGTCGATACCCACCTCCAACGCACCCAAGGGGGACCCTATAACCGGGGAGAAAAACAGCGGGTCGTCACAGATATCTATCGTCAGGATTTCCCCGGTTGTTATTTAGAATTGCTGGAACGGATTCAGGCCCGCGCCTACATTACCGTTGGCGTTTATCAAGGCGGGCAACTGTGGGGCCTGTTGGCTACCTATCAATGTATGGGGGCGCGGCAATGGCAGGATTGGGAAGTGCGCCTCGCCACAGAGGTGGCCGTTGAATTGGGGGCAGCTCTGCAAAGGCTTTGGGTTAATCATCAACAGACGGCGATCACCATGGAACTACAGCAGGCCGTGGAGCGGGAAAAGGCGATCGCCCGTGTTGCCGAGAAAATCCAACAATCCCAGGATGCCGCCACCATTTTCCGCACCGCTGTCGAAGAGGCGCGGCAACTGCTCAAGGGCGATCGCGTTGGTATTTACCGATTTAACCCCGATTGGAGTGGCGAATTCATCGCTGAATCCGTCGATCCCCAATGGAAATCCCTCCTCAATGCCCAAGTCACTGATGAGCGAGTCCTCGCGGGGACGGAGCGCAACATCAACACCGCCGGTTGCACGATTAAAGATATGCAGGTGCGAGAACTGGCCAGTTTAGATACTTACCTCAAAGACACCCAGGGGGGAGCCTATCGCAAGGGGGTACAGTTCCGGGTTAGCAATGATGTTTATCACTCCGGTTTTTCCGACTGCTATCTCCAACTTTTGGAAAGCTTTCAGGCTAAAGCCTATATCAATGTGCCGATCTTCCTCAAGGATCAGCTCTGGGGGTTGATGCCCTGCTATCAATGCTCAGGCCCCCGCGTCTGGACTGATGCTGAAATCACGCTGATGGTGAGCTTAAGCAATCAATTGGGCATTGCCCTGCAACGGGCGGCGGATCTCGAAGCCGTCACCAGTCAAACCGCAAAGCTCACCGCAGCGGTGAAGCGGGAGCGGACATTGGCATTGGTGAGCGATCGCATCAAGCAAACCCAAGACACCGATGCCATCTTTAAAATTGCCACCAGCGAAGTACGGGAGTTGCTCCAGGCGGATCGTGTCGGGGTTTACCGGTTTAACCCGGATTGGAGTGGGGAATTTGTGGCGGAATCCGTAGTGGGGCAATGGAAATCCCTACTGCGGGAGCAGATTGCTGATGAAAGCCTGTTGGAGGCAACAAGGGTGAATATCGACAGCGAAGGCTGCACGATTAAGCAAATGACCACCCAGGAGATCGTTAGCAAAGATACTTACCTAGAACGTACCCAAGGGGGAACCTATGCCCAAGGGGATCCGGTGCGGATTTGTAATGATGTCTATAATGCTGGTTTTCCCCGCTGTTATCTGGAATTACTCGAACGGTTCCAGGCCCGAGCCTATGTCACCGTCCCCATTTTCCTGGGGCGCAAACTCTGGGGATTAATGGCCAGCTATCAATGTGCCCAGCCCCGGACTTGGACGAAGGAAGAAATTAGCCTGGTGGTGCAGTTGGGTTCCCAGTTGGGGATTGCTCTGCAACGGGCTTCGGATTTGGATGCAGTGAAACAGCAGGCGGCGAAGTTGGAGAAGGCGGTGGAGCGGGAGCGGGCGATCGCCTCCATCAGCGATAAAATCCGCGCCTCCCAAAATGTCACCAGCATTTTCCAAAGTACAACCCGGGAAGCACGGCAATTGTTTGAGAGCGATCGCGTCGGCATTTATCGTTTTAACCCGGATTGGAGTGGGGAGTTTGTGGCGGAATCGGTGGGGAGCAATTGGTTGAGTCTGTTGAATTACCAGGTGGAAGATCCCAACCTTTTGGAGCAGGCCAAGGTGAATATTGATACCGAAGGTTGCACGATTAAACAAATGCAGGTGCGGCAGATGGGCAGCAAGGATACTTACCTCCAGGCGACGGAAGGGGGAGCCTATCGCCAAGGGATGCCAGCGCGGGTCTGCAATGACATCTACAAGGCAGGTTTTCCCCCCTGTTATGTGGAGTTGTTGGAAGCATTTCAAGCGCGAGCTTATATTACGGTGCCGATCTTTTTGGGCGATCGCCTTTGGGGGTTAATGGCCAATTACCAATGTTCGGGGCCCCGCTCATGGCAAAACGAGGATGTGCAACTCATGGTGCAATTGGGTTCCCAGTTGGGCATTGCCCTACAACGGGCCGCGGATTTAGAGAAGCTGCGGCAACAGGCCCAAGAGTTGGAATCGGCGGCCACTCGGGAAAAGGCGGAGCGCCAGGGGTTACAGCGGCGGGCCTTAGATCTGCTGACGGCGGTACGGCCGGCCCTAGAGGGGGATCTCACCGTCCGTGCGCCGCTATCGGAGGATGAGCTAGGGACGATCGCCGATGTTTACAACAACACGTTGCAAAGTTTGCGCGGCATTGTTATTCAGGTGCAGGACGTGACGGCGCGGGTTGCAGAAACCTCGAAGAGCAGTGATTTGCAAATTCGCAAGTTAGCGGATCAGGCTCAACAGCAGGCGTTGGAGTTAAACCAAGCCCTGGAGGAGGTCCAGGCAATGGTGAGTTCGACGCAGGCGGTGGGGGCCAATGCTGTGGCCATTGAGCAGGCGGTGCAGAATGCGAACCAAACTGTTACCTCTGGGGATGCGGCGATGAATCGGACGGTGGAGGGGATTCTGGCGATCCGGGATACGGTTTCGGCGGCGAGTCAGAAGATCCGCGAGTTGAGTGAGTCTTCCCAAAAAATCGACCGGGTGGTGAATCTGATTAGTGATTTTGCAACCCAGACGCAGTTGCTTTCTCTCAATGCGGCCATTGAGGCGACGCGGGCGGGGGAGTATGGCAAGGGGTTTGCGGTGGTTGCTGATGAGGTGCGATCATTGGCCCGCCAGTCTGCCAGTGCGACGTTGGAGATTTCTAATCTGGTGGCGGAGATTCGCCAGCAAACCAGTGAGGTGATCAAGGTGACGGAGGCGGCGATTACGCAGGTGAGTGCGGGGACGAGTTTGGTGGAGGAAACGAAGGGAAATTTAACGGCGATCGCGGCGGCGACGGCGCAGATTTCCGAGTTGGTGGCGAGTATCAGTACGGCGACGACGGCGCAGGTGGAGCAATCGAAGTCTGTGACGCAAACGATGCGGGAAGTGGCGGAGATTTCCAACAGTACTTCTGCGGAGTCGGCGCAACTGTCTAGTACGTTCCAAGACACGTTAAACACGGCTCAACGTTTACAGGAGGTGGTGAAGCAGTTCAAGGTGAACTAGGGGGGATGGGGGCAGTTTTTCCCATTTGTAGGCTAGGTTACAGTGGCCCCCTTGGGAATTCGGTTAGGCTGGGGGAGAGCTAATCCCCCTAGCCCCGCCAGAGCAGGGCTGGCCCTCCCTATGCAGAAAAATTTTCAAAAATGATTCCCACTTTACCAACCCGTGATAAAGTGGGAAAACTCTTGTTTCAGGACTGTCATCACTGAACAACCAAAGCATTGTCCTGCTTAGGGTGCCGCACCGACTGGGGTCTTAGCTTGAGGCTGAGGAGCAACCGTCCGCAAGCTAGGAAACAGGAAATGGTTTTCTTCGACGTATTGCGCGCCAAAAAGACCCTTCTCTGCCCAGAAATATCGGTCGGTTGTATGCTCATTTCGGCGAACCACGAGGACAGCAGGGGGGATGATGCCTTGGGAAGCAATGAATTTCCGCGCTGCTGTCACTGGTTTATCTTCGCCACTTTCTAGATTATACTGGGGTACTAACTCCAGAATTTTTCGCCCCTCTTGACGACGACGGCTTTTTCGTTTACGTTTCCTGGCCAACCTGATTACCTCCTATTCCAACTGTATGCTGTAGTTGTGGCTACAAAATTCGTGCATAGTTTACCGAATTTGGGTAAAAAAAGCAAGTATATTTGCATTTTTTCTCTCCAACCGCAGCAAATTCTCAAATTTACAGAGCGGATTTGCGGTGATGTGCAGGAATTCCTACAAAAAATCTAACATAAACTTCTTGGAATGTTAGTTTCCTTTAACATTTTGTAGGGATAGGCCGGTTGAGGCCGAGCTAGGACTGGCGAAAGGCCCCAGATCTAACTAGGGAATTGATCATGCTTATCCCCGCCAGTCGAGAATTTGTGACCCTCTGTCAATCCCAGGTGACGCTGTTGGCGGAGATGATGGAGGCAACTTGGTGTGCGGTATATCTCACGGAGAAATGGGGGGAGGGGATTCAGCCCCAACTTCATCCTGTGGCGGTGTATCCGGGGCGATCGCCCTCGGCCACCCCGGATGGCCTCCACCGTCCCGCCCTC
>RECT01000386.1 GCA_007693875.1 Spirulina sp. DLM2.Bin59 | reverse complement strand
GAAACGCTTCTCAGAACTGACCCATGTCGTTGAATTCTCCCACCTCCACCAAGCCCTCAGTTTTTAAATCGACGATGCAATATACGCTGTCTTTGCCCCAACGGGGTTTGACAGCGTGGTTGAGTCGGCTGCGGGTGGGGCGGAAGATTGCGGCGGGTTATATTATTGTGCTGACGGTGGCGATCGCCGGCTCTAGCGTCGGCCTTATCTGGGGGGAAATCTATCAACGGCGGGTTTGGCAAGCTCAGGAACATGCCCATGGGGAAGTGGATCTGTATCGCCGGTTGCAAACGGCGGTGCTGCAATCTCGCACCGAGCAGCAACAACTGATTGCCCTGGCGGCGGATTTTCCTGCTTTTGAGCGGGAATATAAGCATCTCCTGGCCCATCAAGCGGAGTTAGACGCAATTTGGGCGGAGCTTGAAGCCTTTCATGCGCAAGACAAATCCAAGATTTATGCTGAATATGAACTGGAGGGCTATCATTTAGCCCGTTTTTTGGCGACTTACCGAGATGTCCCGACAGCGTACTTTGATCAGTTGGCGGATTTGGTGGCTGGTTTTGGCCCAACGCCTTCTGCGGTGGAAGTGGCCAGGATGCGTACAGAGTTAATGGAATTTACCAATAGTCCCCTTGCTCTCCATGTGGATGGGATTTCTGAGGAGTTGGTGGAGTTGGTCAGCCATGCTCGGGAGGAAAAGGCCGTCATTGAAGCCCAATTGCGCCATTGGAATCAAATTCGCCTCTATTTGCTGGCGGGGAGTATCAGCCTTTCAATTTTGATCGCGGTGATTTGGACGATTTTTGCCAGCCGGGCCATTGCCCAACCCCTTCAGGAAGTCACAAAAGTGGCGAGGGCGGTGACGGAGGATGGGGATTTTGACCGCCGGGCTATGGTGATGACGGGGGATGAGGTGGGGACGGTGGCGATCGCCCTCAATCAGTTGATTGAATATGTGAAGGAACTGCTGGCGGAACAGAAAGCGGCGACGGCTCAACAACTCTTGGCCAGCGAAAAAATGTCCAGTTTAGGGCGAATGGTGGCGGGGGTGGCCCATGAAATCAATAATCCCGTTAACTTTATCCATGGCAACCTCGTCCATGCCCACAACTATGTTGATGATCTGTTTCAACTGCTGGAGGCCTATGAACGGGTGTTAGCCCATATTCCCCCGGATTTACAGGCTGAAATCGAAGCAACAGCAGAGGAGTTAGATCAGGAGTTTTTAAAAACCGATTTACCCAAATTGCTGCAATCGATGCAGGTGGGGGCCGATCGCACCCGTCAGATCGTCCTCAGTTTGCGCAATTTCTCCCGCCTTGATGATGTTAATCCCCACGGTGTAGACATCCATGCTTGCTTAGACAGTACGCTGCTGATTTTGAATAATCGCATTAAGAAGGGGGTGGAGGTGATTAAGTATTATGGGGAACTCCCGGAAATTGAGGGTTATTCTGGCTCTTTATATCAGGTGTTTATGAATCTGTTGAGCAATGCCCTTGATGCCCTCGAAGGCCAGACGGAAACCCCGCCGCAAATTACGTTAAGGACGGAACGGTGGGAGGGGGATCAGGTGGCGATCGCCATTACGGATAATGGCCACGGTATTAAGCCGGAGAATTTAGAGAATATTTTTAAAACGTTTTTCACCACTAAACCGGAGGGAGTGGGCACAGGTTTGGGGTTGGCCATCAGTCATCAAATTGTGGTGGAGAAACACCAAGGATCCTTAACCTGTGCATCGGAGTTGGGGCAGCAAACCACGTTTACGGTTTTATTGCCGATTCGTTTATCAACCCTAGTTAAACCCGCCGCAGATGGGCCGTTACCGGAGGCAGCAACGCCCGTGGAGGCTTTGAGCAGTCAGTAGGGAAGCCAAAGGACTAGAATAAATGGTGCGTCAGCCGTTGCGCTACTCGTTTGCATCGGAGATTAATCGCTCTGACGCACCCTACGACTCTACAACCCAAGCGTAGGGTGCGTCAGACCGGATCAGTGATGATGTTGATGGTTAAATTGTGTCTGACGCACCATGCACTCAAATAATCGATCTTAACCTGTGGAATGTCATCGGGGATTAATCCCAGGCGATCGCCTCTTCCATCGCTGCGGTAAATGTGAAGGGGGCAACTTCGGGGATGACGCTATCTGCTAACCCCGTTTCATCCAAGGCCAACAATCGCCCCCGGTTATAGCCATCGGCAAAAACCTCGGCTAATTTTCCCTTGAGGCTGGGGTTATCCCGCAATAGGCTCTGAATCTCTTGGCGAGCACCCCGGATTGTCAGTACCCAAGAGCGACTGCGGCGAGCAGGTTGATAATGCCATTTCAGCCAATGGCAGCACAGCCGGGCAATTTGGCTGGTTAAGGCCCGTTTTTCTGAACGCCCCAAATCCGCCAACTCCTCTAACAAATGGTCTCGATCCAATTCCTCCAGCCGCCCCTGTTGCAACAGCGTCATCTGCTGCTGCACCCAACCATAGAAATCTTGGTCGTAGGAAATCGGCTCGGCCATGGTTTAGGACTGCAAAAAGGTAATTAGGGCTTGCAATTTATCCCAGGCGGCCCCAGTGGCGAGAATTTCCCGTGCTTTCGCAATGCCAGCGGCATGATCCAACATTGGCACAACACCGGCCACCTGGAGGGCGATCGCCCCATTCAAGGCCACCACATCCATCTGGGCCGCCGTCCCTTTCCCCTGTAATACAGCGGTTAAAATGGCGGTATTTTCCGCCAGTTCTCCCCCTTGAAGGGCCGCAAGGGGGGCAGATGTTAAGCCAAAATCCTGGGGATTGAGCACCGTGGTTTGTAGGGTTCCGCCCTCCACCACCGCTAAATCTGTGGCATCCCCTAAACCCGCCTCATCTAACCCTTCCCGGCCATGGAGCACGATCGCCTTCCCTAAACCCAACTGTTGCAACGCCGCTGCCATGGGTTCAATAAAGGCCGGATCGTAGACACCGATCACCTGGCCCGTGGGCCGGAGGGGATTCACCAACGGCCCCAAAAGATTAAACACCGTCCGCACTTTCAACGCCTTACGGAAGGGAACCACCGCCTTCATGGCGGGATGCCAACCGGGGGCAAACAGGAAGGTGATCCCCACGGCGGTTAGGGCCGCTTGCACCTGCTCCGGTGGGGCGGTTAAATTCACGCCCAAGGCCTCCAACACATCCGCCGAACCCACCTTACTCGAAGCGGAGCGGTTGCCATGTTTCGCCACCGCTACGCCGGCCGCCGCACAAACAAAGGCAACGGCAGTGGAAATATTAAACGTGTGGGAGCCATCGCCCCCTGTGCCGCAGGTATCAATGACGGGGGTGCTATGGGCGATCGCCTCCTGGTGGCGGGATTGCCCCTGAAGGACGCGGGCCATCCCGGCTAATTCTGAAGCGGAAACCCCTTTGGCTTGGATGGCGGCCAGGATCGCCCCGGAGAGTACCGCAGGAATTTCTTCATCAAGCCAGCCGGTCATCAGTTGGGCAGCTTGATCAGGGGTGAGGGATTGGCGATCGAGGAGTTGTTGCAGCAGCGTGGGCCAGAGGTCAGGGGTTTGCGCCATGGTCTTGGAGGAATTGGGCTGTTTTTAAGGGTAGCAAGGAATGCTGATTTTTTTGCGGGCGGTGCTTGGGCTAGCCCCCGCGCCGTTTCCTCCGGTCTTCATAAAACTTAAAACTGAGGGTAGGCAGAGCATCGAGTTTCCGTGTAGGCTTGAGTTTAGATAAATCCAGACTGTTAATGGAGACAAATTTTATGGCAAAGCGCGGTGATGTCGTCAAAATTTTACGCAAAGAATCCTACTGGTATCAAGATGTGGGCACTGTTGCCTCGGTTGATAAAAGTGGCATTATCTACCCGGTGATTGTTCGCTTTAACAAGGTGAACTACTCCGGTGTAGCCACCAACAACTTCGGCGAACATGAAGTAGAAGTGGTGAAAGCCGCTCCTGAAAAAGCAGCAAAAGCCTAGAGTTCAGGATTTGTGCCAGAACTTCCAGAAGTTGAAACGGTAAGGCGGGGCTTGCAGTCGCAAACCACGGGCCGAACCTTGGAGGGGGGGGAAGTGTTGCTGAAACGCAGCCTTGCCTACCCTCTTTCTGTTGAGCAGTTTTCCCCATGGCTAGCGGGGGATGGGATTCAAGCCTGGCAGCGGCGGGGTAAATATTTGTTGGCTCAGTTGGCCTCTGGGGGTTGGCTGGGGGTGCATCTGCGGATGACGGGGCAACTGTTTTGGGTGCAGAGGACGGAACCCTTAGAAAAGCACACACGGATTCGGCTGTTCTTTGATCAGGGGCAAGAATTGCGGTTTGTGGATAGTCGCACCTTTGGCCAGGTCTGGCTGGTTCCCCCTGGTGTGCCCCGCGAGTCGATTATTACGGGCCTGACCCGCTTAGGCCCGGAACCCTTTGATCCGGAATTTACCCCCGCCTATTTACAATCTCGACTCCAGAAGACCCAGCGGACGATCAAGGCGGCGTTGTTGGATCAAGGTATTGTGGCGGGGCTGGGGAATATTTATGTTGATGAGGTGTGTTTTGCCAGTGGGGTGCGGCCCGAAGCGATCGCCGCCCACCTCACCCTTGTTCAAATTACAAAAATTCACGGCCAAATTCTGGCGGTTTTAGAGGAGGCGATCGCCCATGGGGGGACAACCTTCAGCGATTTTCTCAATTTATTGGGGGTTCCGGGCAACTATGGCGATCGCGCCCAAGTGTACGGCCGTCGGGGCCAACCCTGCCGGGTCTGTGGGACGGCCATTGAACGGATTAAAATTACGGGCCGATCCAGCCATTTTTGCCCCCAATGTCAGATTTAGGGAATCCCACGAAAAAACAACTGCGCCGCGGCCTGTTGAAGCAACGGCTGGCCCTTGGGGCGGAGGATTGGCGGGGGAGGAGCGATCGCCTCTGTGGTCATTTAGCCGCATCCCTACCACAGGCTCAAACAATTTGCGCCTACCAAAGTTTTCGTCAAGAACCGGACTTAACCCCCCTGTTCCAAACCTTGGGGATCACTTGGGGTTTACCCCGTTGTGTCGGTGCTGATTTGGTGTGGCATCGTTGGCAATGGGGCGATGAGTACGCTAACGCGGATCGCCTCCAACCGGGACAATATGGCATCCTCGAACCCGATCCCCAATTGCCCCGCCTCAGTCCGGCTGAAGTGGACTTAATCCTTGTCCCCTGTGTGGGGGGGGATCGGGGGGGCTACCGTTTAGGCTATGGGGGCGGTTATTATGACCGGATGTTGAGCGAACCC
>RECT01000254.1 GCA_007693875.1 Spirulina sp. DLM2.Bin59 | reverse complement strand
GTGGCTGTCTATCGTCCTGTCGACGACGGCGCCGACTTTGAGTTTGTTGACTATATTAGGAGTTGAGGCAATGGAAGCCCGAATTTGAGCGGCAGTGGGACGGGAACGGGGCGATGGCTGAGGGGCGATCGCGCCACGCCGATGACGGGAATGGCGGTGAAATTGATCAGTCATGATGCAGAAACCCTGAATGTTGTACAAGTTACGCTGGACAGCAGAATATTGACAGGCTGTCCATTACAAGCCAGACCCGCCTGCGCAAAGTAACCCTACGCCGTTTATCTTAGATCGATCGGGAAGGATAAACAATCCACCCATGCTCAATTTTTCAGATTTTCACCATTGACGGTGAGCCGCTCAATTTATCCCAATTATCCAAAATTGCAACCCTTGCTGTAGGGGCGAACAATTTTCGCCCCCAAGCCTTTAATAAACCCGGTAGGTCAGCCAATGCTGGGGTTGCGGTGGGTTTTCCTCTGTTGAAGAAATTTCTGGTCTGAGCCAACGCCAGGTTTTCCCCTCCCTTTGACGCTGTAAATAAATATCAAAAGAATTACGGCTTTGTTCGAGGATTTGATCCGGTAATTCAAAGCTCAAATCATAGTGACCCTGGAGATGATACGTCGGCAATTTGGCTAGGTACAAACTTTCTACCTGATCCACTTTGATATGGCGGATTTTCAGGTTAGGGGGGGCAGTTTTGAGTTGGGCGCTGAGGGCGGTTTGACTGTGTTGCACCTGGAGGACGATCGCCTTGCGAATGATCTCCGGGGTGGGGGCGAGGCTAATGGAGGGCCGCCCCCCGCTGCAACTGGTGAGCAGCAGGCAAAGGATGATCCCGATCAGGGCCTTGGCCCAATTCCGGGGTTTTGCTATGTGTGGATGCGATCGCGCCCCTACCATGTTTCCTTGCGATTATCGACAACCTACAGTATATGGCGTTTTCAGAGAACGATCGCCTCACCCTGTTGGGTAAACTCCACCTCTTGAATTTGCCAAGTGGGATGGTTCGTTAAGGTTTGGCGCAGGCTGCCAAAGAGGGCGAACTGTTGACAACCCGATAGGGTTTGAAACGGGCGGCTGTCGGGGGAGAGGCGGAGATCGATGGTGGCGGTGTGGCCTGCGGGGTCGAGGCTGAGGCGATAACCAGCAATGGCAAAATCAGCAGTATTGAAATGATCGAGAACAATGGCGATCGCCCCCTCCACATCGGTTCCCGTCGCTTCAACTTGTCTAGGGACTAGACTTTCACAATAAATATCCGGCAAGTAAATCTCAAGGGTTGTCGCGGTCTGGGTGGGCGCAACGGGCACAGGGGCCGGCTCTGGGGTTGGCCCTGGGGAAGGTTGGGAGCAAGCCGTTAACCCGAGGAGGGCGAAGGCCACAAAACGCAAGGAGAAAAATTTAAAATTCATGGCGCACCGTTGGGATTAAAACCGGAAAGCCTTGGCTTTTCTAGGGTAGATGCTGATCTATTCAGCCCTGGGGCAGGGGGCATCCGGATCAATTCCTGAGGGCAAGGGGTAAAAAATGGTGTAGGGTAGCCTTGCTCCTTTTGTTGGTGATCATGCCCGCGACCTCGGTTTGGACCCGCCGCCATCTCCTGGCCTTAGCGGACTTTACCCCCCCCGAATATGATGCAGTCCTCAAAACCGCCGCCAGCTTTCAAGCCGTCCTCGCCGGACGGACGAAAAAAGTCCCCGCCCTTCAGGGGCAGGTGGTAGCGAATCTCTTTTTTGAACCCTCCACCCGCACCCGCAGCAGTTTTGAACTGGCGGCAAAACGACTATCCGCCGATAGCCTCAACTTTGCCCCCGGTAGCTCCTCCCTCACCAAAGGGGAAACCATCCTCGACACCGCTAAAACCTATTGGGCCATGGGAGCAAATATTATGGTGATTCGCCACCAGCAAGCGGGGGTTCCCGGGGCGATCGCCGCCGAAATGGATCGCCTCGGCAGTGGCGTGCGTATCCTCAATGCGGGAGATGGTCAGCATGAACACCCCACCCAAGGCTTGCTGGATCTCTTCACCCTTTGCACCAGCATTGATGGGCAAAATCCCCGCCTCGCCCAATTAGCGGGCAAAAAAATTGCCATTGTGGGCGATATTCTCCATTCCCGCGTCGCCCGGTCTAATCTCTGGAGCCTCACCGCCGCCGGAGCCGACCTCCATTTTGCGGGCCCCCCCACCTTGTTACCCCCCCAATTCGCCCAACTGGCCCCGGTACAACTCCATTGGGAATTAGAGCCAGCCCTAGCCGGGGCTGATTTTGTGATGACGCTGCGGCTCCAAAAGGAGCGGATGAGTGATAATCTGCTGCCCAGTTTGCGGGAATACCATCAGCGTTATGGCATCACCCGCGATCGCCTCCGGGCCTGTAGTCCCCAGGTCAAGGTTTTGCACCCTGGCCCCGTCAATCGCGGTGTGGAGCTGAGTTCCGACCTCATGGATGATCCCCGTTTGAGCCTCATTTCCCAACAGGTTACCAGTGGCGTAGCCGTGCGCATGGCCCTGCTCTACTTTTTGGGGGGAGAGCAGCCAGTTTAACCATTTTTCGGCGTGATTCTCCCCTAAAATTTGGACAACGGTTTTGATTGTTTTTTCACAGCGGCAACGCCATGCAACTTCAGCGCACCACTTGGGTTTTAGTCCTCATCGCCATCCTTTTGGGGGGGGTGGTGTATGTGGTGGAAGGGGTGATCCCTCAACGAAAAGCGCAACAGCAAGCGGGGCGATCGCGAATTTTCACCGATCTGGAATTGGCAGATCTCCGCCGTTTTGAGATCAAAACCCCCCAGGAACGGCTGATCATCCGCCAAACCCAAGATCAGCAAGCCCCCTGGCAGATGATCCGACCCGAGCGCGTCACAGCCAATCGAGGCGCGGTGCAATTTCTCACCAACCTCCTTGTGGAAGGTCGTTATGACCGCAGCCGCAGCATCAATGCCTCCGAAACAACCCTCGCAGAATACGGCCTAGCCAATCCCATCGCCAGGATTCGGATTTACCGCCATTCCCAACCCCAACCCCTGACCCTATTTCTCGGCGACCCGACCTTAGATGAGCGTTGGGTTTATGGAACCTTTGCAGATCCAGAAACTGCGACGGGAGAGATCGTGATCATGGCCCTGCCCATTGAATTGAAATATGCGGTGGAGCGAAACCTGGGGGAATGGATTGCCGGAGAAGAACGGGAGAATCGGGAAACAGACTAGGCTGGAAAACCGGGGGAGTCGGCAACAAGGGGGATCAAGGGCTGATGCTGGCGGCACATTGTTAACTTTTGTTACAGATAATTAGATTTGCTTCACATTTATGAGGAAATCTAGTAGATTGATTACAGAATTCTTAATGAATTTTAACATTATCCTTAACTTCCCTCAGCAAAACCATGGCAAAGCAAGGCGCTTTTTTTCTTGAACCCGATGACGCTAAAACCTTCGGCGACATCGAATACATGCGGACTCCCAACAAAATCAAGCACAAATTTCCCAAAAGTAAAGCCAATGGCGGTGGCTTTGAAATCACCAAAGAATTGAATGCCATGGAAGTGAAGGATTTCAGTGCTCCTGCGGCTCCCGCTACCCCTGCCCCCACCGCCGCTGATCCGTCAGCCGCCGCCACACCTCGCCGTAAAGCTGCCGATAGCAGCATGGATATGTTCCGGCAGATGGCGAAAAGCATTAAACGCTAAGGGGATCAATCCGGCTGAAATTTTAGCCCCAACGGGGAGGCATTGCCTCCCTTTTTTGTGGTTGTGGCCGGATCAACGGCTATTTAAGAAAAATCCCGTTAGGGTGGAGTGATCGGGAAGTTTAAATTGCTTCCGCTTCACCCCCACGATTTCCCATGTTTAAGCCCCCTAAGCCCACTTTTCGCACCTTTTGGGCCCTATGCCTGAGCACCCTCCTGCTAATCGCCGGAACCAGCCGCGCCCAAATCCCAACCACGGTCATCAGTACCGTCGCCGATGCCATTAACCAGATGGAACAGCAATGGGCCCAGGATTATAGCGATTATTTCGGAATTCCCATTGTTGATCTCGATACTCAAGTGGAAACCGTTGCCGAAACCCTGCGGGAACTGGAGGAAACCACCGGCCGCAAAGCCGCTGTGCTTTGGTTGATGTCTACTCCAAAATACTTAAACCTTGCCCTCACCACGCCGGACACCCTGGCCATCAGCAGCGACATTTTTACCGCTGATGCCCAGAGCTTAGAGCGGACGTTGCGGGCCTTTCAGCGGGGGGTCAGCAATCCCCGCCGCAGCAATGCCTATCGGCAACCTGCCGCCCAGCTTTATGATTGGATCATTGCCCCCATCGCCGATGTTTTACAACGGGATCACATCGATATTTTGCTGATTTGTGGCGGTAAAGGGCTGCGGGCGATTCCCTTTGGGGCGTTCTATGATGCTGCCCATGATCAGTTTTTAATTGAGCAGTTCAGCCTCGCCCAGATCCCCGCATTTAACCTCCTCCAAACCGGCCACCACCCTTTAAAAAATGCCCAAGTTTTAGCGATGGGGGCATCAGAATTTACAACATTGCCAGATTTACCCGGCGTTGAGGCGGAGTTGCAATCGATTCCTCTACCCCGTTGGCAAAGTCGCGCTTTTTTAAATACCGAGTTTACCCCCGATCGCCTTCGTCAAGAGCAGGCGGATTGCCATTGTGAAATTGTCCATCTCGCCACCCATGCGGAATTTCGCCCCGGTACGCCGGATAACTCCTATATTCAATTTTTTGATCAACCCTTGGGCTTGGATCAGGTGCGGCAATTGGGATGGGGGGATCCGCCGGTGGAGTTGGTAGTGTTGAGTGCCTGTGAAACCGCTAGTGGGGATGAGGATGCAGAATTGGGGTTTGCGGGGTTGGCGGTGCAGTCGGGGGCGAAGGCGGCCCTGGCCAGTTTGTGGTTGATTAGTGATTTAGGGACGGTGGGGATCATGGGAGAGTTTTACCACGGGTTGCAAACGGCTCCCACCAAAGCCGATGCTTTGCGCCAAGCCCAGTTAGCAATGTTGCGGGGGGATGTGGCGATCGCCAATGACCAAATCCAAACCCGTGGTGGCAACATTGATCTCACTTCAGAAATTCTCGACTTCACCCAGGAGGGGCAAACCTTCACCCATCCCTACTATTGGGCAGCCTATACTTTAATCGGCAATGCTTGGTAGCTCACATTGCGCAGGTTAAGTCTATGATGCTCGTCAACGGTGCGTCAGACACAATTCAACCATCAACATCATCATTGATCCTGTCTGACGCAC
>RECT01000299.1 GCA_007693875.1 Spirulina sp. DLM2.Bin59 | reverse complement strand
GGGCAGCAGTCTAACCACCCACATCATCGCCCCCCTCTGGCGGCGTTATCGGTAACAACGAAGCATTTTTTCTCAGCTAAACACTGCTCTATCCCTAGGGACGACGATCGCCACTCCCCTGCTCCACCATTTGATAAATATAAAATTGTCCAAACACCCCCACAGTCTCAAACTCATAGCCACGGGGGAAAGGCGGCGAAGAGAAATTAGTGCGGTAAATGCTGAAGAGCAGGTAATTTTCCCGGTGGGTATTTTGGGCAATTAGGTTTTGTAGTTGGGGGCGAGCGGTATCCAAGAGCGTTGCCCCCAAAGAGCGGCATTGCTCCGAAAATTGCCTCAGTTCGGGGGGTAACTCCCGGCAGATGTTGGACTGGAGATAACCGCTCAACTCCTGGATGGCGAAATCTTCATAGGCCAAGGGCCCAGGGTTAGTCATCGCCAGACCCGCCCCCAGGAGGGCGATCGCCCCCCCCATAATGCTTACCGTCGTTTGCCATAGCTTCATGAAAATTTCCTGTCCTCGTGCCTTGGCCTTAGGGGATCAACAATCGCCCCTCTTAAAATACGAGAATACCCTAGCTTTAGTTCCAAAATATCTGTTATACTTCTTAAGCGCCAGATTTAAGCGCATTGTGGCGAGCGTAGCCAAGTGGTTAAGGCAGTGGATTGTGGTTCCACCACTCGCGGGTTCGAGTCCCGTCGTTCGCCCTTTTTAGAACCCTCGCCCTCAACGGCGGGGGTTCTTAATTTAATCAAGACTCAGCAACCCCCCAACGAGCAAACAGAGGGTGAGCTTCGCCCACCCCCTTGATTTGAAAATTTTCACAGCATCGTCGAGGACTCCCCATCCCTCCGTGGGCGGGGGCGTTCAATCATCGAATTTTAGAGCCACTGGCGAGAGGCAAACTTCTCAATCTGGGCTTGGGTATCGTGGAGCAACTGACTGCGGCTATCCTGCAAACCGCCGTCTTGGGTCAAAGAGGGGACAAGATTACGGGCCTGTAACGTCATGTGAAGCTGAAGTTGAGCCACATACTCACAAATATCTTCGCGACCTAGGTCTGTTTCGATGGGCAATGGGGTCATCAAAGCGAATCTCCTCCTGAAAAAATCGACGGTCTTTCAACACCCCTAGACGGTATCACAATCGCCCCAGTCTCGAAAAACTCACCCCTAGCCCTGCAATATAACTTAATAATCACGATGATTAGCAATTCTGGGGTCACAGCGGGCAAGAGAGATCCCCAAGTGAGAAGAATTCCTTTAAATTAAAGACTGGCCTGTTGAGGAACCATCCCCGCCATGTCCGTTTTAGAAGCTTATATCTTTGCCACCCTGCTCCTAGGGTTTTTCGGAATCATTTTTAAAAAGAACCTGATGATGAAGATCATCGCCATGGATGTGATGAGCACCGGCGTGATCGCCTACTACGTCCTGATCGCGGCGCGGGGGGGCTTTTATACCCCCATTGCCACGGGAGCCAAACCCGGCCCCTATGCCGATCCCGTCCCCCAGGCGGTGATCCTGACCGCCATTGTGATTGGCTTTTCGATCCAAGCCCTCATGTTAGTGGGGGTGATGAAGCTGGCCCGCAATAATCCCACCCTAGAAACCGACCAGATCGAAACCAATAACATGCCATGAATGCCTTCCTTGCTGAGATGCCCGGGGTGATTCCCTGGATTGCCCTCCCCTTTTTCATTGGCTTTGGGATTAACCTTGTCCCTAAACTCGATCGCCCCCTGGCCTTGGTTGTCACCCTCTCCTCCCTAGTCTATGGAGTCATGCAACTGTTGCAGCCCCTGCCCCAAACTGTGGAATTGCTGGGGCATTTTGGTGTCACCCTGATGATTGATGCCTTCAGTGGGGCGTTGATCCTCACCAATGGCCTTGTCACCCTGGCGGTGTTGCTCTACTGCTGGCAAACGGGAAAATCGACGTTTTTCTATACCCAGGTGGTGATTATCCATGGCAGCGTTAACGCTGTTTTTGTCTGTGCCGATTTCATTAGCCTCTATGTGGCCCTTGAGGTGATCGGCATTGCCGCCTTTTTGTTGATGACCTATCCCCGCAGCGATCGCGCCCTTTGGGTGGGGTTGCGCTATCTCTTCGTCAGCAATACCGCCATGCTGTTTTACCTGATGGGGGCGTTGCTGGTGTATCAGGGGAATCATTCCTTTGCCTTTACGGGGTTGGGGTCTGCTCCCCCGGAGGCCATCGCCCTGATCATCCTCGGTCTCCTCACGAAAGGGGGCGTATTCCTCTCCGGCCTCTGGCTCCCCCTCACCCATTCCGAATCGGAAACGCCGGTTTCCGCGCTGTTATCGGGGGTGGTGATTAAGGCGGGGATCTTCCCGTTGGTGCGCTGTGCCATGATTGTGCCGGAGGTGGGGGGAATTTTGGCCCTGTTGGGGATGGGGACGGCTCTGTTGGGGGTGGGTTATGCGATTTGGGAAACCGATAGTAAGCGGCTGCTGGCCCTCAGTACTGTTTCCCAAGTGGGGTTTATGCTGGCGGCTCCTCCGGTGGCGGGGTTTTATGCCCTCACCCATGGCTGTAGTAAGGCCGCCCTGTTCCTCATCGCCGGGAATCTCCCCAGTCGCCAGTTTGCCCAATTAGCCAAGCTCCCCATTCCCCCTATTTTACGGGGGGGGATGGCGATCGCCGCCCTCTCCATTGCCGGTTTACCGGGTCTCGGGGGATTTGCTGCAAAAACCTTGGCCACGAAGGATTTACTCCCCTGGCAGGCCACGGTGCTTAATCTTGCCGCTGTGGGAACGGCGATCGCCATGGCTAAATTTATCCTCATCCCCCGCCATCCCACCCCAGCTCCCCAACCTGCTCGGGGCCTCGTCCTCGCCCTCGTTCTTTTAGTGGGGGCGATCTTGGGGGCCAATAGCCTCGGCCTCGATGCCTACACCGTAGCCAGTGGGGTTAAAGCCATCGGCATCATTGCCCTAGGGGGATTACTCTATTACTTTGTCGTGGGACGCTGGAACCTTAAACTGCCCCGTGGGGCAGAACGGATCGAGCACCTGATCGGCGTGATGACATTAATGCTCACTGCACTGTTTTGGATGGTGGTAACATGACGGTTTATCTCAGCATTTTATTGCGGTTAATCATTTGGTTTTTATTGACGGCAGATTTAAGTCTGGTCAATATTGTTATTGGCGTGGCGATCGCCCTGATTCTGCCCCATGATGTCCCCCGCTGGCCGGTGTTAAAAGATTGGTTGCGGGTGTTTTGGGAAATTATCATCGCTGTGCCGGTGGCCTATTTTGAAGCCATTCAGATCATGGTTTTACCCCATAAAAAAGAAGCCTTTTTGCGGCGGCGAGTCCGGCCCAACCGTACCCCCGGTTTGATTTTTCTCGATATCTTCCTGATCACATTCACGCCCAAGACAATTGTCTTGAGCTATCAGGAAGATGGTTGGTATAAAATCCATAGTGTGGAGCGGGATGAATCATCATGAATGGTATTATTATCGCCATGCTCTTGGCATTACTGATTCCCATTTACGAAGCCTATCGCGATAGCCATATCTGGCAAAAAATGCTCGCCTTTGCCAGCATTGCCACCAAAACCTCGATGATGATTCTCGTGGTTTCTGTGTTGCGGGATGACTGGATGATTGGCGTGGTGGGGGTTTTGATTTTAAGTGTGGGTAATGCGGCGTTAATGCTCTTGGCCCATGTGATTAAACGCTCCGATGAAGCAGGGTTATATGAACCATGATTGATGGATTAAGTTATGGCTTGATGATCGTCGGCTTGATTTTTTGGTTTTGGGGGACGCTGCCCCTGGTGGGCGATCGCTCCGTGTTGTTTAAACTCCATAGCCTTTCGGTGTCCGATACCTTGGGTTCCATGAGTATGATTGCTGGACTGTTGTTAAAGATTCCCCGAGAATGGCCCCTCTTGGTGTTGGCGTTGATTTCTTTGGCGATCTGGAATACCGTCCTGGGTTATGTTTTAGCCTATTGTTCCTATCGGGGTGAGGGTGAGGATGATGAATGATCTCTGGAATGAAGAAAATTTATACATTGTGGCGATCGCCGTCCTCTTGCCCCTTACCGCTGGCTTGGTGATTGTCCAGGTCAATCCCTACTATGCCCTCGTGATGCGGGGCATTTTGGGGGCGGTGGCGGCTCTGGTCTATGCCCTCTTTGGGGCGGCGGATGTGGCCCTCACCGAGGCTTTGGTGGGGACGATGTTATCGATTACGTTGTATGCGATCGCCGTTCGTTCTTCCTTAATCATGCGCCTGGGGATTATCGAGCCGGATCTCCCCCCGGAGGATCTCCTCCAAACCCTGCGCCAACCCCTCCGCCCCTATCATCTCCGTTTAGAGCTTGTCCCCTACCCCGATCAGGAATCCCTCCAAGCGGCCTTAGAGGGCAAAGAAGTCCATGGCATCTGTTTTTCCCAGGCTGCGGTGAAAACGCCGGCCCCCCAATACGAAATCCAAACCCGTGTCCCTCGCCTCTACCAAATTCTCAGCGGTCATCTACCCCTAGAGAAGATGGCGATCCTCAACCCTGCTCCTCCATTAACCCCCGCCAACTCCCTATGAAATGGATTTACCTTGCCGCTGGCATTGCCTTGTATTTGAAAATGCTGGTGTTTCCCAACATATTCATCGCCACAGAAGAATTGGCGATCGTTGCCCCCATTGTGGAAGAAAGCGGCGTACCCAATGCCGTATCGGGGATTATTTTTCGCAATCGGCTTTACGACACCATTTTTGAGGTGGTGGTGTTTACGATCGCCATCATGGGGGTGCGGTTCCTCCTTGCCGATGAGCAGCCCTCGGCAACGGTGCATCAATTCACCGATCACCCCTCCATTGTCTTAGCCCGCTTGGGGGCCACCATTGCCGCTTTGATTAGTATTGAGTTGGCGATTCGGGGTCATCTCAGCCCAGGGGGAGGCTTTGCCGCTGGCGTTGCTGGCGGGACGGCCATCGGGTTGGTGGCGATTACCGCCGCTGCGGATTGGATGGAGTCCCTTTACCATCGCTGGCACGCGGCAACGTTGGAAAAGGTGGCGGTGTTAATCTTCATCGTGGTGGCGGTGCTCATGCTGGTGGGGATTCAATTACCCCTAGGGGAATATGGCAGTTTAGTGAGTGGGGGCTGGATTCCAATTCTCAACGTCCTGGTGGCGATCAAGGTGGCCCTAGGATCTTGGGCGGCCATTTTGCTCTTTATCCGTCATCGGGGTTTGTTGTAGTCCTAATGGTGCGTCAGACGGGATCAATGATGATATTCAT
>RECT01000382.1 GCA_007693875.1 Spirulina sp. DLM2.Bin59 | reverse complement strand
CCAGCCCGGATTGAATGCTGCAACTGCCTAAACCCCACCCCACTCCCCGCTCCCTCGTCTCTATCGACGAGTCCTATGAGTATTGTCGGCAAATTACGGCCCATTACTCGAAAACCTTCTATATGGGGACATTACTGATGCCCCCGGAAAAACGCCAAGCCATCTGGGCGATCTACGAATGGTGTCGCCGCACCGATGAACTGGTGGATGGCCCCAAAGCCGCCGCCACCACGCCCGAAACCCTCGACCAATGGGAACATCATCTTGAAACCGTGTTCGCCGGTCATCCCCAGGAAGATGCCGATGTGGCCCTGGTGGACACCCTGGAGCGGTTCCCCATCCCCATTGAGCCGTTCCGGGACATGATCGCCGGCCAACGGATGGATCTCTACCGCAGTCGCTACGAAACCTTTAAGGAGTTAGAACTCTATTGTTATCGGGTGGCGGGGACGGTGGGTTTAATGACCAGCCCTGTTTTGGGGTTTGTGGAATCTACACCCTCCCAAACTGGGGCCATTGAGGCGGCGATCGCCCTCGGCATTGCCAACCAACTCACGAATATCCTTCGGGATGTGGGAGAAGATGCCGGGCGCGGTCGCATTTACCTGCCCTTGGAGGATTTAGACCGTTTCCACTACACCGAGAAAGACCTCTTTAACAGCGTCGTCGATGACCGTTGGCGGGCCTTCATGAAGTTTGAAATCCAGCGGGCCCAAGACTTCTACCACCATGCGGAGCAAGGTATCCGCGCCCTCAACCCCGATGCCCGTTGGCCCGTCTGGTCTGCCCTGATGCTCTATCAAGGCATCCTCACCGTCATTGAACAAAACGGTTACGATGTCTTTAATCAACGGGCCTTCGTTCCCAAGGGCCGCAAACTCCTCTACCTCCCCATCGCCTGGCTCCGGGCCCAAGCCCTCTAACCAGGAGACCGACCCATTGATCCCGTTGCTCATCGTCATCAAGGCAATTTTGCAGGTTAATCTAAAGGCAGAAATTTGGTTGTCTAGATAATTTTATGAACACACAAGCCGCGTTGATGGCCCTGTTACTATCCAGTGGTTTTGCCACAGCAGCTTTTGCGGAAACGGTACCGCAGTCAGTTGCCGCTACCGCTGCCATTAGTGCAACAGATCCCAATTGTCGCCAAACCAATCGCACCATTGATGTGCTTTCTGAAGCTTCTGTTTCGGCAGCAAGTGAAACCCTGGCCACCTTGGTTCCGGAAACAAGGGTGAGGATTACCGGTGCAGGCAGTAATGGTTGGGTGCCGATTAGTGAGCCGGTGCAGGGGTTTGTCATTGCCCGTCACCTGACGGCCTGTGGTGAGATTGCCACCCGGCCCGTATTTACGCAACACCCCACCTTAACCAACCTCACCGCTGGCATGTGTCGTCGGGCCAATTTGGATCTGGCGGTGCGCCCCCGGCCGGCGGTGGGGGCAGAGCCTCGGGTGGGGGGTTTGGATCAGGGGATGAAGGCAACGCTGACGGGGCAAACCGTGATGGACAGTGAAAATCGCCTCTGGTTACAAATTTCTGTACCCTTTGCGGGTTGGATTTCCGGGGGACAAGAGGGCGGCACCAATCTATCGTTCTGTTCTTGATGATGCAGCTTGCCCTGCCCATGCCAAGAGCAGCCGCTGGGCCGCTACAAATCCCCCAGAGCGGGAGAGGAACCTTGAAATCGTTTCGCTAATGGGTGAAAAGGCTGTATCTCACCTTGCCAAGGGGGGGAGGTGATCTCCCCCCCTGCTTTTGCCTCCCCCTATGGTGCGGAATCCTCCCCAAATGGGTTAAGTATGCTTTACTGGAGGGTGGCCATTCCTATTTCCCCATTGCAGGATTATGCAAGGTTTTCTAAAACGCAGTTTAGCCCTGAGCAGCCTCCTGGTGCTTCCCCTGATTAGCCTGGATGCCACAGCCCGACGGCCCTCCCGCTATCGTCGGGATTATCAATCTCTGGAATTTCGACAATGTGCGGCGGATCTAATCCGGGTGGGGCTGTCTGTGGAGCAGACGAAGGCCGCCTGTGGGATGGCCCTGGAGCCGACGGACCTCTCTAACTGTGTGGTGGGGATTGATACCCTCACGCCGGTATCGGCCCAAAATGCGCTGTATTCCTGTTTCCGGGTGCGGCGGCCGGTGGAGTTGGCTCAATGTGTGGTGGATATTCATCGGCAAGTGTTGGTGCCGAAACTGTCCGAAACGGTGACGCTCAATGCAGTGGCGTTATCGACCCTTGATCATTGTCGCCGCAGCCTTTTGCCGTTGCGGTATTCTGCCTGTGTGGTGGGGTTGAGTGGGGAATTGGCGCTGGATCCCCAAAATGCGATCGCCACTTGCATTAGTGCAGAAGATTTTCCCCGTGAAATTTATACCCCTGCCCCCAATAGCACCCTTGGCACTGATCTTTAAACCCATGGGGAAACTGGCATGCCTTGCTCTCCTTTTGGTGGGGGCAAGTTTGGGGGCTTGTGAGGGCGATCGCACTGCTGAACGCTGGTTTGCCCCCGATCCCCAACTGCGGGAAGATCAAGCGCAACCCAGTCCTAGCCCGGAACCCAGTCCTAAACCGGAACCCAGCCCCAGTCCGGAACCTACACCCAGCCCTAGCCCCAAGGGCGAGCAGCCGGTTAGTGATTGGGCCCAGGATTTGATCACCTTGGGGACAATTGCGGCGGATCTTGAACCTGATGCGACGATTCCCCGCCATACCTTTGCCCGTTGGCTATTTGAAACCTATAACCGTCTGCACCAAGACCGCCCCACCCAGCAGATTCGCCCTGCTACGGCGGTGACTGCGCCCCTGTTTAGCGATGTGCCAGCCACCCATCCCGATTTCCCGATGATTCAGGGCTTGGCGGAAGCGGGGGTGATTCCTTCCCGCCTCAGTGGTGAGAACAAAACCCTCTTTCAACCCGATGCTCCTTTGACCCGCGAAACGTTAATTCAGTGGAAAGTCCCCTTAGACCGGCGAGGAACGCTGCCGGCGGGAACCTTGGCGGCGGTGGAGCAAACTTGGGGCTTTCAAGATCTTGACCAGATTGCCCCCCAAACCTTTGCCCCCCTGTTGGTGGATTATGACAATGGCGATCGCGCTAATCTACGCCGGGCCTTTGGCTATACGAAGTTATTCCAACCCCAACGGCCCGTCACCCAAGGGGAAGCGGCGGCGGCCCTGTGGTTTTTCGGCTTCCAGGGGGAGGGGATGACGGCCGCCGAAGCGATCGCCGCTACCGTCCCAGATAACCCTGAATAACCCCTGCTCAATTGGCAAATCTGGCTCCTAATCGCGCTACACTGGGTCTACTGTCATTGTGCCAGAATGCCCCATGCCTCCCCGTTGGCCCCGTAAACCCGATCGCAAAACCGATCCCGCCTACCGCCGTCTTGATGATCGGATGACCTTTGCCGTCCATGTAGCGGGGTTTTTAGCCGGTAACTCCGGCCTGTGGTTTTTCCATGAACTGCATCAAGCGACTTGGCCTTGGGCAAAATGGGTGACAGGACTCTGGGCCGTGGTCCTCTTGGCTCATTTAATTTACATTGCGGCGATCGCCGATTATTCCCTTAACTCCGATGGCTAATGGCTAACCCTAATCCCACCGCTGAAATTGAAGCCCTCGCCAGCGTGATTGGTGGTGCGGCTTATATAGATGTTGCTAAATGGCACCTCTATTTAAACGATGCCAAGCTCCACACCACCGTTGCCCAACAGCTTTATCCCCTCATTGTCAAAGGGCCCATCGGGGAAGAGGAAGTGACGGGAATCTTGGCGAAAATCCCCGTTAAGGTGGGCGGTGGCCAGCGAGAAATTCCCCTGTTGGATTTGCTGCCGGTGCAATGTCAGGTGGATTTAATGGATGCCCTTGAGGAATACCAAGCGCAGTTGTAGTCGGAAAATGGGTCTAAAACTCCGTCTTGGACGGCTTTTCTAGATCCCCCAGTTAAACTAATTCAATAACAATCTCAATTTCACCAATTCAGGGGAATGGGCTGATGAGCGATCGCACCTTGTCTGAACTCTCAAAAGAAGAACTCCTTGCGGAAGTAGAGCGGCTCAGGCAGGAATCAGAGCATCTCAACAAGGTCAAGTTAGCCTTCGATGCTCAGGATCAACTGGTGCGATCGCTCGTTTCCATGGGTAGGGCCGCCACCGGTCGCCTCATGTTGCGATCAATGCTGCTGCAAACGATCAAAGTTTCCGTCAAACTCACCGCCGCCGAGGAAAGTAGCCTTTTCCTCCTAGATGGCAACGGTGCCGTCACGGAAAGCATTCTCGCCCGGGGAGCCACAATCCGCGAACAGCGAGATCACCTAATTGGCAAAGTCCTCAATGATGGCCTTGCCGGTTGGGTGGTGCGCCATCGCCAAACCGGCCGCATTGATGATACCCGCACCGATGACCGCTGGATGACATTTCCCAACCAACCCTATACCGTTGGCTCGGCCCTCTGTGTCCCCATTTTGCGCGGTAAAGTTCTCCTCGGCCTCCTCACCCTTACCCACTCAGAACCCTGCCATTTCACCCCAGCCCTCGCGGAATTGATGGAAATGTGTGCCACCCAGATGGCCTTGGCTTTAGACAATGCCCGGCTGTATATGCTGGAGCACCAAAAACAAGAAACCCAACCTCAGGAAAATGAAGAACCAGAGGATGAGCAGAAAGATCTATCCCAGGTTGGCATTTTTATCATTGCCGATAACGGTAAGTTTCTCTATGCCAATCCTCGGGTTGCCCAGATTTTTGGCTATGAATTTGGGGAATTGGTCATTTTAGAATCCATTTTAAAACTGGTGGCGACGGTCAACTATCATAAAGTTGCAGAGCAGATGCAGCAATGTTTTCAAGGCTTTAATCCAGTGCTGGCCTGTCAATTCCAAGGGCAACGGAAGGACCGCCGCCTTGTCACCGTGGAAGCCTACGGAACCCGTACCAAGTTCTATGGTAAGTATGTGATTATTGGTGTTTTAAGTTTGGTTTAAGTTTAGTCTGATTGGCCCCATTACCTTCGCCATGGTTGAAACCCTACAAGCCCAGCTTTATACCCTCTCCCAATATGCCAATCAATTGGTAACGGCCCAGCTTAACCACATCACCGTTTTAAGTGTGTCGCTGATTTTTTTGGCGGGGTTGTTGACGAGTCTTACCCCCTGTATGCTGTCGATGTTGCCGATTACGGTGGCCTATATTGGCGGCTATGAATCCCAGGGGCGAGGGGTGGCTTTGGTGCAATCGGCTTGGTTTGCCCTGGGCTTGGCGACGACGTTGGCGGTGT
>RECT01000076.1 GCA_007693875.1 Spirulina sp. DLM2.Bin59 | reverse complement strand
TCGCGTTTCCTTAGCTATTCAAAGAGGTGGAGAGTACGCAGCAAAAATCTTCCCCCTTCCCACTTCCCACTTCCTACTTCCCCCTTCCCCATGCGCTTTCGCACTCGTGTTGAATCCACCATTCCCGACATCGACCTAACGCCGATGTTGAATGTGATGATGGCGGTTTTGGCATTTTTTGTCCTGATCTCCATGACCCTAGGGGTGGCTCCGGAGGGTATTGAGGTGGAATTACCCGATGGGGTGGATAATGCCGATGCCACGGCGGCGATTCCTCCCTTTGTGGTGCGGCTCCACAATGGTGAGGAGGCTGAGGTGGGGGAGGGGCAAAGGGTGAATCAAGCTCAGGTTTTACAAGCGATTCCCAATTATTTTGCAGCCCAACCCGAGGGAGTCGTGATCTTGGTGGCGGAACCCCAGGTAGCCTATGATGACGTCATTCAATGGTTGACTCAAATGCGGGCGGTGGGGGGCGATGGCGTTTCTTTAGGGGTGGAACCTGCTCCCCCTGTTGTTTCTGAACAGGATGATTGACTATGGCAATACTCTCCTCTTCTCTCGTTAAACTGGCCCGATTCAGCCGCCATTACGCCTGGCTAGGGGCGATCCTGGCCTTTGGCTTGGTGCTGTTATTCAGTCGGGGATTTTGGCATGGTGTGGCTTTGGATATTGAGAAACATCCGCAGATTTATACCGTTCAGCCCCAGATTATTGCGGTGGAAATTAACATCGGGGTGGTGGAGCGGGCTCAACAAGTTAACTATCAATCCCGGCCGGGCGATCGCATCATAGATCGCAATGATGGCCGCTGGGTACAGCGGATGGGCCAGGTCATTGGCAACGTCGTTGGCCCAGCTCAGAATTTACTCTATGGCTTTGACCAATACAGCGCCGAACCCCTGAACACGGAACAGGCTGATCGCCCTGATGCCTATAGCCTCCGCTCCGCAGATGATCCTGCCTATGAGACCCCCCAAACGCCGATGGCGGTCTATCGCAAGAGCAAGCCTACGGATATGGCCCAGGTGAGCCAAGGCGAACGGCAATGGCCGTTACGTCATCGCCTCTACCTCGAATTTGCCCAGCCTTTGGATCCGGGCAAAACCTACGAGCTGACGTTTCCTGGCTCCAACCGTGAACCGCTGACATTGCACTACGATCCCCAGCACCATTGGAGCGAAGCCGTGCATGTGTCCCAGGTGGGTTTCCGGCCTGATGATCCGGTGAAACTGGGGTTTCTTTCCCTATGGATGGGGAATGGTGGGGGGTTGGCCTATGGTGATGGGTTGCAATTTAGCCTGATTGCGGAGGGGGACAACCCACAACAACGGAGCGATCGCCCCCTCTTCACAGGCCGGGCAGAACATCGCCGGGGGCCTGATGATCTCGAAGATCCCCGCGATCGCAACTATACCCACACCGATGTTTACACCCTTGATTTCAGCAGCTTCCGTCGCCCCGGCCGCTATCGTCTTTGTGTGGCGGGGGTGGGGTGTAGTTGGCCCTTTGAGATTGCCCCGGATGTGTGGAAAAACGTATTTTATACCGTGGCGCGGGGTTTCTATCACCAACGTAGCGGCATTGCTTTCACCGCCCCCTATACCGATTGGGAGCGGCCGCGCCCCTTCCACCCTGAAGATACCCCCATCTATCAATCCCGAGTTTCCCTCATGGAAACCAATATGGGCATAGGCGATCGCAATGTTTTCGAGGCTCTCCAGGCGGAAACCAGTACCACACCGGTTCCGGAAGCCTGGGGGGGGTATTTTGATGCGGGGGACTGGGATCGTCGCATTCAACATTTAGAGGCAACAAGGTTATTGCTGGAATTGGTGGAAATTAGCCCCAAAATTACCGAGATTAACCTCAATATCCCTGAATCTCGTAATGCGCTACCGGACATCATCGACGAGGCGTTATGGAATCTCAGCTTTTACAAACGGCTCCAACTCCCCAACGGCGGCATCCGGGGCGGCATTGAATCCACTTCCCATCCGAGGCGGGGGGAAACCAGTTGGCAAAATACCCTGCCCACCTATGTCTACGCCCCTGATCCCTGGTCAAGTTATCTCTATGCTGGCGGAGCGGCTCAGGCGGCTTGGATTTTGCGCGATCGCGATCGCCCCCAAGCGGAGGAATATCAACGCAGTGCGATCGCCGCCATGAACTATGCCGAAGCTCAATGGCCGCAACTACAAGCATCTGATCCCCCCCATCAGGTGCTCGATGCTCGCAATCTCGCAGCGGTGGAACTCTATCGCTTAACCGGCGACCCCGCTTGGCATCAAATCTTTTTAGCCACCACCGTTTTCACCGACCCCCAAAAGCCCACCATGGCCTGGGGCAAACATCACCAACGGGATGCCGCTTTTGTCTATGCCCGTTTGCTGCACAGCCAAGTGGATCTCAAGGTGCAATCCCAGGTCTACAATGCCCTGATCCGGGAAGCCAATAGGACCTTAGCCCTGAGTGACCAAACCGCCTTTGGTTGGACAAAGGATGATCCCTATCAACCCATTGGTTGGGGCGCGAGTTTTGGCAGCCCGAAGGCGATCGCCCTCGTGCGGGCCCATGTGTTAAGTGGGGATGCTCGCTATCGCAATGGGGCGATCTTCGCCAGTCAGTTTTCCCTGGGGGCCAACCCCGATAACCTCACCTATACCACCGGTTTAGGCCACAATAGTCCCCAGCATCCCCTCATTCTTGATGCCCGCGTTCAGGGCAAAGCCCCGCCCCCCGGTATCCCCCTCTATGGCCCCCTGGATATTGTCCGTTTTCCCGACTATTGGATGTTCAACTGGTTGCGACCGGTGACTTTTCCTGACGTGAGCCAATGGCCCACCACCGAAGCCTATTTTGATGTGTTTCTCTTCCCCGCAGTGACAGAGTTTACCGTGATGCAAAGCATGGGCCCTGCCACTTATACCTGGGGCTATCTGGCCGCTACCGACCCCTAGAAAGGGCTTTCGGTTGCTCTACCGGCGGCTCAGGACGGGGCAGGATCCGAGGTTCCTCAATCACTTCCTGTCCCCCTAACCGTAGGGAATAGGCGATCGCCGTATAGTAAATCCAGAAGATATTTTCCCCCCGCATCATCAGGCTTTCGGTGAAGTTATACATCAGGAAGAAGGTCAGGAAGACAATCGGGAAAAATTCCTCTGGGGTGTTGGTAATGTAAATCCGTTTTACCAACCGTAGAACCATGAGCAAAAAGCTGAGAATAAACAGCCCCAACCCCACAAAACCCACCTCCAGGAGAATATCCACAACGCCATTGTGGGAATGGGGCGGCGCATAAGTCACGGACATTAAATTAACCGGCGGTACACCCACCACTGCCATCCCCGCTTCGGCAGGATATTTTGACCTTGGATTCCAAAAAACCCCCCGTCCATAACCTAACCAAGGCCGCTCGGCAATACGAGTAAAGGAATAGCCCCAAATATCCGTACGACCGGTGAGGGTAGGATCGCGGCCAAGGCCGATGATGATCGGATCCCAGTTGGTAACAAAGATAATCGTACTCGGAATTGACAGGCCAATAAGGGTAGAAAAAATCATCACCATTGCCAAATTTCGCCAACGAATTGTCCGCGAAATAAAGAAGGAAATTACCAAAACAATAAAGATGATTAAACCTGATTTAGAGGTGGTCATCAAAATCATAAATAATGAAAGACCCAAACCCGCAGCCGCCCAAATTCGGTTATATTTTGGATCAAATATTAAGGGTAAATGGGCAGCGGCAGCCAAGGTCATCATTGTTGATAGCTCATTTTTTTGGGGATAAATACCTTTCCAAGCTCCCGCAAATTTACCCTGTTCTTGTCCCTCTGCCGGTAGAACAACGGCATAAAATGCACTCATTAATGCAGCGATTTCCAAAGTCCAGGCTAACAGCATGGTTTGCTCACGCAAGGAATATCGGCTGGCTAAATAGACAGAGAAAGAGAACATATACAGAATTTCACGAACCTGTAAGTTGGTGACTGCTGGTAAGTCTGACCATGCAAAGGAGCAAAATGCCACAATATGGAGCAAAAATAGGGGTATGTCTCCTACTAATGTATAAGCCACCATCCTCCATCGCATCGCTAGGAAAATGCAAGATGCTAAAAATACACCGTAGCGAAAGAGAGTGTTAATGGATCTGCCCATTTCGGTAAATCCTTTACAAAAAAAGAAGACACCAACCAGGGCAAAAATTAGTTCAATTATTGCTATAGCCCGCTCACGGGTGAAAGAGAGACGAAACATTAGCGTAAAGGTGAAGGGCAATATTCGGGCCGATTCTAACCTTTAGTCGGGGGTTTTGGGGAGGGGGATGGGATTGCCTAGGGGGAGCGGTTAGAATACGGGACGTGGTTTGCTGTGATGTCCCTATGCCTTTTGAACTCTGCACCCCCTTTGAGCCGACGGGGGATCAACCCCAGGCGATCGCCCAACTCACCGAATCTCTCCGGGCGGGCCACCCCCGCCAAACCCTCTTGGGGGCAACGGGGACGGGTAAAACCCTGACCATGGCCCATACCATTGCCCAGCT
The DNA here is from genome assembly GCA_007693875.1 of Spirulina sp. DLM2.Bin59. Lineage (GTDB taxonomy): Bacteria > Cyanobacteriota > Cyanobacteriia > Cyanobacteriales > Spirulinaceae > Spirulina. The sequence goes on along the minus strand of RECT01000076.1, from coordinate 749 downwards.
CAACCGCCCCACCCTCGTCCTCGCCCACAATAAGACCCTGGCGGCTCAACTCTGCAATGAACTGCGGCAATTTTTCCCCCACAATGCTGTGGAATATTTTATTAGTTATTATGACTATTACCAACCGGAGGCCTATATTCCGGTGAGTGATACCTATATTGAAAAAAGCGCGTCAATCAATGATGAAATTGATATGTTGCGCCATTCGGCAACGCGATCGCTCTTTGAACGGCGGGATGTGATTGTTGTCGCTTCGATTAGTTGTATTTACGGGTTGGGGATGCCGGCGGAATACCTGAAGGCAGCGGTTCCCCTGCAAGTGGGCATTGAATTTGACCCCCGGCAATTGATCCGGGCCTTGGTTGCGATCCAATATAGCCGTAATGATATTGAGTTAAAGCGGGGTAACTTTCGCCTCCGGGGGGATGTGTTAGAAATTGTGCCGGCCTATGAGGATCGGATTATTCGCCTGGAGTTTTTTGGTGATGAAATTGACAGTATTCGCTACCTTGATCCGGTTTCTGGGGCAGTTTTACACAGCTTAACGGCGGTGAATATTTACCCGGCTCGCCACTTTGTCACCCCAGGGGAGGCGATCGCCCGCGCCTGTGCAGATATCGAAGCAGAACTCAAGGCTCAACTGGCTCAATTTGAAGCAGAGGCTAAACACCTGGAAGCCCAACGGCTCCAGCAACGCACCCATTATGATCTCGAACTGCTAGAGGCCGTGGGCTATTGCAATGGTGTGG